>CAZCYM010000146.1:0-1517 GCA_964502945.1 uncultured Candidatus Saccharibacteria bacterium | reverse complement strand
CGAAGGGCATGTGGCGCTTCAGTTGATAAAAATCCGGGCAAGAGCATGATGAAAAACCAACTAAAAAGCAATGCGTGGGTTAGTGAAAAATGGCCATGCTTTCTTCGCACCCAATGTATAAATTCTTTAATAAATCCGGCTAAGAAGAAAATTCCAATAGGTAATGCTAATTCAGGAGAACCAGGAATGTTATGTCGCTGGTTAGAATCGCCAGTAAAATTAAACATTCCTAGAGTCCTAACAATACTTAAGCCCAGTTCTTTAAATGGTTGTTCTTGGTCAAATACAGATATCGGCCTGCCTTCGCGTTTCAAAAAATCTCCCGGGCTAGCATAGAAATAAATCAAAAGCGGAAGAGCTATTAAAATGGTGACAACAACCAAAACGGCAAAACCTCGAAAGATTTGATTTTTGGCATGTTCATATTTTGAATGGTCGAAATCTTTTTTTATAAACGACAAGTAGTTCCAAAAAAGTACTAAACCTATAAGGGGGGCTATTCGAAAAGAAAAATATGTATAAAATCCAACACCACCGAGAACGCCAGCAATGAAGAATTCTTTTAAGTGGCCATTGCGTAATCCTCGCCATAAAAAATAAAAAATCCAGACTAAAATAAATGGGAGCATAATGGCTCTAAAACCAATACGAGAAAAATTAACATGCCAGAAAGAAATGGCCAGAAAGAAACTGGCTATGGCCGCCGTTCGCCAATTAAATATGTAGCGGGTTAGAAGATAGAGTCCAGTAACAGTTAAGATACCGATAATAGCTGAAACTATCCGCAGAGCCCATGGTTCGGCGCCAAAAACTTTTATTGAAACCGCTTGTAGGTTTATGAATAGTCCTTCGCGGCCGTTATTGGCAGGATAAAATATCTTCAAATCCTCCGAATCAATAGCTTTCAGGGCATCTACACCATTTGCCGCTTCATCCGGCCACAATCCGGGAGGAATTGAGTCCAATTTGTATAGACGAAAAAAACTAGCTATCAAGATGATCAGTAGAAAAATAACCAAGTCTTGTTGGAGTCTAATTTTCATTGTATTTATAAATTATAACATATATAATCAAAGTTATGGAAAAGGGCCCCATTACCAAAGAAGAACCAAGTCTTTATGAAATTTCTCTAGAGAAAAAAGCTTTAAGGCACGAAGCCCCAGATATTATGGCCGAATCGGCCCAAAAAGAACTAGAAAATATTAAAGAAAAATTAAAGAACTTAATTGATAAAGAGAGCGGGATAACAAAAGTTAAAGAACGACTAAAAAAGGAGAAAAGAGAAGCTTTAGAAAATGATCCGTGGATTGATGAATCTGCTATCGAGCAGGAGATTCCAGAATATAAGAATGTCAGGACTATGTCTGAAGGTATAAGTGAACTTGGGGATTTTGAAATTCAACAACAACTCAATTTAAGACAAACTCCTAAAGCCGCAAAAGTATACGAAAAACTATTGGCTCAAGCCCACAGAGAAAAAAATAAAGCCGAAGAATCTCTGGACAAAATACAAACAG
>CAZCYM010000145.1:0-1543 GCA_964502945.1 uncultured Candidatus Saccharibacteria bacterium | reverse complement strand
TTTTTTCCGGCTTATTACCAAGACCGATAATGACAGGACTATCTCCCAAAAGAGTCCACGATGATTTTCCTCCACGAGGAACTTCGACTGGTTTATCTGGAGCTTCTGTAACCGGTTTAACCTTAGTGCCATTTGTAGATCCTTTATCGAATAGATAGAAGCTATCTGGCTGAGGCTGAATATATCCATGTGTACGGGAAACTTTTGGATCTGGTACAATCCACTGATTTCCCTCTTGACGTCCAAAATTAATTCTATCTCTTGCAATTGCGGCAAGATCACGACCACTAAAAACATATACATTACCCCTATCACTTTTTCTCTCTTGCCGTTGAATTATCAGGAATGAAGAATCTCCGATGGTCATCTCAACAGGCCCCTGAAAGCTTGCACCTTTTCCTTGGAGAAAGTTTGGATTAGCTTGTAGTTCTTGAGGCGACGCATCTCCCATACTATTCAGAAAAAGTATACACCTTTTTTAGTCTGACATCAAGTTGCTGAAGATGGGATATTATACTTATTTTAGCAGGCTAGATATAAAAGAGGATTATTTTTTTGATTTACCTCTCGAATCGGCGTACAAACCACCCATATACAGAAGAAACCCAGTAGTTATTCCTCCTAAACCGCCCAACATCAAACGAGTATCAAGAGTGCTACGCGGCTGTATGATTTCGCCTGGAGCATGATTAAGACCTGAATGCGATCTAGCAGCTCCTGTCTCAAAACTTGCAGCACTTGCGAGAATAAGGACTATGCCACCCACCAATGCTAAATTTATCTTTCTATGTTCGCCAGAATTTCTACGATTTTCTTTATCCATTCTTAAATGGTCTCATACTATGAGACGTTTGTCAAGCTTTGCGTAAACCTATGTGTTTTGCGATTATTGATAGGAAATATTTCATATCAAAAGGCTTTTCAATAAAATCGTCTGCCCTCAGTCTCTTGGCTTTTTTCTCCAATCCATTCATTGCGGAAACTAAAATTATAGGAATATCCTTCATCATTTTTTCTTTCCTTAATAATTTCATGAACTTAGAGGCATCAAAAAAAGGCATTGAATTATCTAGTAAAATTAGATCCGGGGAGTAATCTTTAATCTTGTCTAAAATATTGCGGGCATTTGAAGATGTGTTTACACTGTAGCCTTTTCCTTCAAGTACCAGTTTGATGACGTCCAAAATACTTTCGTCATCATCACATACCAATATTTTTTTCATAGACTAAACTTTTGGTAAATTAATTTCCGCTTTGGATTTGAGAAAAAAATAACCGACTGTCCCGAATGTTATAACGGGCGAAACCCATGCCGGAATATGAAAAGAGAAACTGTCCATAATCATTATTGTTCCCAAAAATAATATTGAATACATTGCGCCGTTTTTCAAAAACTTGTATTTTTTTATCCGCTCGATCCGGCGGGACTGACGACGATCGACTGGTGGTACCCGTCGCGCGACGGCGCACTCGTCGCGTATGGCCTCTCGCACGGGGGCACCGAGATGTCGACGCTCCACGTGATCGAGGTGGCGACCGGCCA
>CAZCYM010000144.1:0-1569 GCA_964502945.1 uncultured Candidatus Saccharibacteria bacterium | reverse complement strand
AGCGAAAAGTGTCTGGGGTATCGTTATGGCGCACGGGTAACGGGTGAGTAGATGCCTAGTATAACAACTGGTATAATAGTAAAACTTTTAGGAGAGTGGGCTGGACGGTAAGGCACAAGTTTGCTAAACTTGCACGGGGAAACTCGTGAGTGGGTTCAACTCCCACACTCTCCGCAATATAAATAACTACAAAACACAATGAATTCCGCCACTTTCTTATCCTAATTCACTATTATTTGACAAATAACGGTGAATATGATATACTCCTTTCACTATGGCAGTCTACCCATCAGTCAAAGAACACATCCGGAAACTGAAAGAATTATTTGATATGTTAAGTCCGGGTAAAGAATCTCTTCTAAATATAATTGATGAAGCCGAACTTCCGGAAAATGTTTACAATTCAAACGCGATTGAAAATTCCACCCTTACTCTGAAGGAGACGGAACAAATTCTTTTGGATATGGAAGTATCGCGAAAAGTGACAGTTAGAGAAATATTTGAGGCAAAAAATTTAAGCAGGGTAATCGGATATAAAAAAACCAAATCACATGAGGGAGAACTTTCAATTGAACTTATTCTCCTATTACACCAAATGCTTATTAGCGGTATCGATGATAAGATTGCCGGAAGGTTTAGACAGGGAAACGAATATGTGAGGGTCGGATCATTTATCGCTATACCTCCAGAGCATATTTATAAGAGAATGAAAGAAATACTTATAGAATACACAAGTAATTTTTCAATGTATTTTCTGGAAAAAATAGCCAAATTTCATCTTGAGTTTGAAACAATTCATCCGTTTAACGATGGAAATGGTCGTCTGGGGCGAGTGCTTATGAATTATCAATTACTGCGACTTGGATTTCCCCGGATTATCATCCGTCAGAAAGAAAGGAAAACATATTATAAATCGTTTGAACAATATAGAAATGATAAGAAAACAAAACTTACGGAAAATATTTTAGCACTTGCTCTTATGGAATCACTTCATAAAAGAATTACATATTTAAAAGGAGAGGCTATTATCTCGCTTTCGTATTTCGCCCGTATGCAAAAAATACATCCTCCGTCTATTTTTAACGCTGCTAAAAGACAGACAATACCTGCCTTTAGGGAAAAAGGAGTATGGAAGATCGGTCACAGAGGGAGGTTATAACCGTAGTTCAAGATAAACCAATAAATAGACTATAATACATAAAGATAATTTTGGTTTTGGAGAGGTCGCCTAGCGGCCTATGGCAGAAGTTTACTAAACTTCCATTCCGTTTTTTCGGAATCGCGAGTTCGAATCTCGCCCTCTCCGCATCTCGGAACGAGCTTGAGGTTTGAGTAGTACATCATAGGGCTTTTGGTATGTCCAGACAAGCTCTTTATCTTTAAGCAGTAAGTTCCAACCGATTTTTGAAACTGCTTTTCGTCTATCTTCCAACACTTCACTTACTATCAACTCCCGTGCGTGGAAGGCAGTATTTAAGAAGTCTTCTGCAAGTTCCAACCAATGACGCTGATTATGTACACCTTCATCAATTTTCTGAGAAGTACTCATACAAATATCTTCGTCCGGAT
>CAZCYM010000143.1:0-1626 GCA_964502945.1 uncultured Candidatus Saccharibacteria bacterium | reverse complement strand
GAATCAGTTGCCTCTTTAGTTTTGTCTTCGTTTTTGACGCCAGCCTCTTTGGAGAATAAAAAAATAACCGCAATAATGCCTATAAATAGTAATAAAAGATAGAATAAAAAATTCTTAATTTGGGGCTCGACCTTCTCCGTCATAGATACTTATTGATCTTGGCGTTCTTGCGGATCTCGGCAAACCATTTCTCAAAAGAATCGTTTATCTTCTGCTGTCTTAATATTGATTTGATTTCGTCTTTGACAGCCACCGTATCAGTAGCATCTTTATAAAGAGACGAGTTCTTACCGTAGTAATCATCTATTTCTTCACTCGAAACTGTTGCTTCCTTATCAAAAAGTTTCTCGATAGACAGTTGAATCTCAAGTTGCCTTCTAAACATCGGCGTTGTTAGTCCTTGTGCTGTAAGAGCTTCATCTAAAGTTGCTTTTCCTTTTAGTTTTTCTTCTACTTCTTTGACTTTACTATCTATCTCGCTATTGGTAATAAAAATTCCTTTTTGACGTACAGCGGCTAGAATCAGTCTTTCGCTAATGAGATTATCCAGAGTCTGTTGACCGAAACGTCTTGTTAATAAATCATTTAATTCGAAGCGTGAAATCGGCTGTCCGTTGACGGTTGCGGCAATAAAACTTCCTTTAAACTTCCATGCAAGAAGTGCTAGTATTAAAACCACCCCTATAATGATATTTCTTGGGGATAGTATTTTGTTAGCGGAGGAAGAAAGATCTTGACTGTTTTGAATATTTTCAATATCAGTGGTTTTTTGAGTTGTCCGTGCGTTTCTTTTGACTTTAGGCATAATTGTTTTACTATACATTACTACCTCTTGTTGTGCAATAATTAGATTAAGGAGGGGAGGTGATATAAATGAAAAATAATAATAAACAAACAACGCTTTGGCTACTTACTTATGCTGTAAACGCGGTAATAATTTATCTTGCAGGAATTTTGTTTCCACAAAACGTTGTGGTAGGCAACAACAGCATCGAGGGTTGGGCGGCGGTTCTGGTTACTGCGCTTCTTATCACAGCTTCATTGATGGGAACCGAACCGGTGCTGAAACATTTTAAAATAAAAATAACCAACGTGGCGTATTACGGAGTAATTTACGGCGTAGTGAACATAACTGCCGTATGGCTTCTTGCCCGCGGAGCAAACTGGACAGGATTTGGTATTTCTTCTGTCTGGATTGCCATAGTTCTGGGCTTGGTATTTAACCTTGCCCAGTTTGTCATCTGGAAAGACACAAAGAAATAATTTCTCTTTTCAGATACTGGCTTTTGTCTCCGTATATTACTGTTTTTCTCTTGGAATTAAATAGGTCATTTTGCATAAAACCAAGATGTTTGATTTTCTCCAGTATCTCCACAAAAAATTGCCGGTTATCTTGTTCAAACACGGGAAATATACGTATAACTTTTCCTCCCTGTTTTAAAACATTGATAAATTGGAAAAAAGCGTTTAGGTAAAGAAGCTCCAGCTCTTTAATAATTCTTTTTACTTGATTTATATCCGGTTTTTTGTATAACGGCGGGCCAAGATAAGGTTCTGTTACTATAGCGTCAATAGAGTTGTCACTCAAATATCGATTTATCAACGAAACGTCCGATTGGAACAACT
>CAZCYM010000142.1:1041-1697 GCA_964502945.1 uncultured Candidatus Saccharibacteria bacterium | reverse complement strand
ATTGATATAAATCGGCCAAATTGTTGAATGGGACATAGTCATTAGGCCATAAAATAACTATATAATTGAGTATTTCAACAGAAACCTGATAATCACCGATTATTTTCCAATCTATGGCTAAATCAAGCCACATATCACGATTTTGAGGTTCAATTTTAAGCTTTTTAATTAGGTCAATCATCCTTTGGGATGTTTTTTTAAATGTAATATCATCTAAATTACTCTTATTCTCAATAGAACGTTCTAGATTAGGTATTTTAATGTTATTTGAAGCCGTTTTAACACTACTTGAGGCGTTAAGGACTGTAACCTTGTAATTCCGGTTAGGATCAGTGATTTCTGCAGAATCTGCAGAAATCAATGATTTTAAAGAATTATTTTCTTGTTTAGTCAAGTTTAGGTCCGGCGCCTTATTCAGGTCCTTATATATGTAAATTGAAATCATAGCCACCAGTAAAATTGCTAACCCAAGCGCTAATAAATTCTTTTGCTTGTTTGTCATCCCGTCATTGTATAAAAATATTACTAAGCAAGCAAGAAAAGAGAGAGGAGGGTTGACCCTATTTTACCTTGAATAACGAAATGGCGTTCCGGCGTAGCTTTTTCAAAACATTGCGGAGTCCGACGGGGCTCGCCCCGCCCCAATTTCGCCTTAT
>CAZCYM010000142.1:0-1031 GCA_964502945.1 uncultured Candidatus Saccharibacteria bacterium | reverse complement strand
AAAGACATTTCGTTATCCATAGTATTTTAGTTTTCTCGTCCAGCCGAGATAAAATTATCTCACCACTTATTTTTTATAGGGAATGCGTATGTAAAAAAGTAGACAAATCAAAAACCCCGCTCTCTTTCAAGAGACGGGGATTTTTGATTAACCCTTCCTAAGCTTTAGCTAAAGAAGCACAAGTGGTTAGTTGGCGCTCGTCCAGGTCTGGACTGGGAAGTTTGCGTTGTTCGGGAATCCAGGCAAACCATAACCGTTAGCCCAATCAAGATTAGCTGCTGTCGCGGAATCAGCAACAGGACTTGTTGTTGAGAACGGCGACCAGATAAAGTTGTTTGTGGACGAAGCTGTCGAGGTGTTTATTCCTGTCGTGCTACTCATTAACGCCGTTGATACTCCAAGTATCGGCATGAAAGCCGTGTCGGCGAGAAGAGCTATATTGATGGAATCAATGACTGTAGTGCTGTTATTCGTGAAAGTAGCGGCTTTCAGAATGTAGGTCTTTGATCCATTTGCAGGAACAATTTTGGCCTGAGATGCCGCGTCAAACACAATTTCAACAGCATCTAGAGTAATCCCGGCTGTTTCCACATCGGTGGCATTAACAGCGGTCGCGTTAGCCGTAACTCCATCGCCATAAAGTGTGAATCCTGTTACCTCTGAAGATCCTGAAGTGGCAACAGAAAATGATACTTTATGAAGGACTAAATCTCTATTATTGGGGTTAGAAACCGTGAATTTATAGAGGTCGGCGCCAGCTGACAAAGTGCCGCCTGTTGAAGTCACTGCGATTGTCGGCACTGAACGGAAGATTCTTATACCAGCAGATGAAACATCGGAAGTCGTTGAAGGTGAAATGTTGGTGCCAGAATCATAGCCAACTGCGTATGTGCCGTTTGCAAGACCAATACTGTTTCCATCAATGGTAATACCAATGAACGCGCCAGGTGTGCCTTGACTCGCATCTTGCACAGACAGGTCGGCCTTTGCTGTAATCAGAACATCTTCACCCTTCGTAATCTTAAGCGGTG
>CAZCYM010000141.1:1600-1897 GCA_964502945.1 uncultured Candidatus Saccharibacteria bacterium | reverse complement strand
GTATTTTCGGACTTACTTTTGTCTGTTTCTATCTTTTTTTGAAGAGCGTTGCTAAATGCATCACCGCCCTGTATTATGGCTATATTTTCAACCAATAACTTGCTAACCGCCACAATTCGCTCAAAGATATTATCGCTAATTAAAACTGCTTGTTTGTCTGCAGCGGTCGCATCAGGAAGCACAGATAGTAAAGCCCAGATAAGCTGATCCATAGCAAATTTCTTGCTTAAGTCGTAATTTCCGAAATTATCAAGAATAGCCCCAATAGCTCCGGCGTCATCTTCTCCCGATGCTTCG
>CAZCYM010000141.1:0-1590 GCA_964502945.1 uncultured Candidatus Saccharibacteria bacterium | reverse complement strand
CTTTTTCGATAAAAAGTTCCTCCGGCCCATCTTCCATTCTTTTAACTTTTGCTATCCAATAACCCTCTTCGTCATTAGAGGCGATGCTTCTTCCCCAGCTCAAAACTTTGACTCGATAAAGCCCCCTCAACAAAACTGATAAATCTTCTGGAACAACCTCCAAGTCGGCTACTACGCCGATATCGTACAATCTGTCAGGAGTTTTTCTTACATCTAATTTTGACATGGTTGTAAATACACGGGGGCACTCATTTCGCAAAGCTTTTTCCAGAATTGCTTCTCCAGCTTGACCCCGCAAGAAGACCTGGCTTATGACATACGGAAAAACCATATTTGTCGTGGCTAGGTTTATAACCGGAAATTTATCCGGAACAAGCATCTTATTATCTGTCATCGTCACTCCACATTGTCAAATAGCTGAACTTGAGCTAGTATAGCCAGAATCGTAATAAAAGCAATCCATTAGGTAAATACCCCACTGGTTAGGTGGGGCTTATTTAAATCTACTGTTTTCTAGCTTTTATATTAATCGGGTTAATTCCATGAGATCGAAGCTTTTCCCCAAGAAAGGCGTTACGGGTTTCGAGCCAGACTTCATAAATTCTAAGAAGATCTTGATTGGTCATATTAGCTTCTGATATGCAACGAGTCGCTTCCATCAAAATATTTACTGATTTATCAAAATTTTCGGACAGTTCTTCAAAGAGTTCGGCAAGATTTTTTTGTTTTTCGGCCTCTCTTTGGTAAGAAAGACGACCCAGCTGAATATAAAAGTCTATATCAACTAATTTTCTAGCCAGACTTTGCCACCATATCCCGGCAATGATTAGAGCCGAATCGCCCGTAGTCTTAAAAGACTCCGGTTCTCTACTACCAAAAGCGGTCTCATATCTTTTTATTGTAGTCTCGGCATCAAAATGTGGATCTTCTTTTAAGCCTAGTAGTAGTATATCTAAAAGGTAACGGGCCACCTCTTGGCTTATCTCAATATGCTGTTTCTCTGTGGCGTTGTCTAAAATTTCTTTGAAAAAAGCATCACACTTTTTACATTTTTCAATGAGCTCTTTGGTCTCTTCGTCCATCTGATTTTACTCCAAATGATCGGATAGTCTATATTCGCTAGTATAGGTTTAAGGAGGGATAAAATCAATCTTCCCAGGAAGAATATTGACAACAGCAGTACATATCTCTAGTATTAACGGAATCGTATCTTAACAATTTGAATAGGAGAGAAAATGACAGATAAGAACGGCTTTAATGGTGTGTTTGAGGAAGATGCAAAGCGCAAGCGTGAAAGATCAAAACAACACGTAGAAATAACCGCTCGTCAATATTTTAGAATGGTTCAGGAAGATCCGAAAATTGCCCAATCTGCGTTGTCGCGGCTATGGGAGATTATTGGGGGTGCCGGCATTGTTCCATTATCTGAAGAGGAACAGTTAATCAGCGGTGTAGACATTGGTTATGAGCTTTTTAGAAAAGAGCTTTTTGGAGCTGATAAAGCAATATTTAACGCCGTCGAACATATAAAAGTTGGTGCTCAACGAGGTTCAACTCGGTCCTCCGGGTGTAGGTAAAACATCACTTGCC
>CAZCYM010000140.1:0-2067 GCA_964502945.1 uncultured Candidatus Saccharibacteria bacterium | reverse complement strand
CAGCGTGGATTCAAGGATGGGGGTACCCTTGTATTGACACATTGTTAATGAGCCCTGCAGTTGAGAGAGATGGTTCTTTCTTTCAAAGAAAGATTTTTGCCTACAAAAAGATGAGTCATGAGAGGAGTAATAAATTAAAAATGGAAAAACGTGTTACAAAAAATATGAGTTATTTATTGAGGGCATTTTCTGAAATTACGGCACAATTTCATAACGGTATTTACAATGAACACAAAGAACAGCATTATTTTGGAGAAGCGACTGAGGCGGCGATTGCAGTTGGGGAAACAATGACTAATAAGCCTTCTAAATTAAGATTTCAGCGACTTTTTTCAGGAAATTTTACTTCGGGGACAAATTAAGAACCCCCCTATTTTTAGAACTTAAACACGATTGGACTTAACAGATATTTGGATTCAAACAGAAGGGAGGTATACTCTTCTTGAGAAGTTCTATTGATTCTGCCGTACGTCTGTTAACATAAGGGAAAGGATATCCCCCATTATTATTGCAACCATCACCAATCGTGCAGAACCCGCTGAGATCCCATAGCGCGAAATTAACACTATCGTGATCATCCACTATCCCATTGGGGGGAATATAACCGACCCCGAAAGGGTCATAACCCCCGTCACGGAAAGTAAATCGTACTCCGCTACCATCATTTAATTGCAGAGTATATTCATCCGCCCGATACGAAGAATAAGGATAGCTTTGAGCTCGAACTTCCACGCGTCTTTTTTGTCCGCATCTCAACGCCAGATTTGACAGTTCCCGGATAGAGGATTCATCAACTCTTGGGGAATTATGGGCAATACTTGGCGTAGAAAGACCGAGCAACGTTCCCAAGACTAACACCCCCAAGTTGAGTTTCATATTTTAAACCAAGAAGAGCAAGTATAAAAATTAATTGGTAACCAAGTAAATAAAAGAAACTATTAGGTACAAAAATTCTCCAACCAAAATCTTAATAAACAAACCAACTACACTATCATGTAAGCCCCAGTAGCTTAGTGGCGAGAGCACCTGACTTGTACTATCTGCTCTGTTTACAAAGTAACTGACAACAGCAGGGTAAGATATCAGGAGGTCGGGAGTTCAAAAGTAAGGGCAGTCTGCCCTTATCAACCCCCAATTCCAGATATTCGGGAATGGATTGAAAATCTCCCCTGGGGCTTTTTCTATTAATACTCAAAATTCTCAATCACAGAAAATAAAACTAAACAGTCTTCTTGCCAAATAAAATATTTGCCAAATACGTCTTGTCCGCAGACGGAATGCCGGCCTCTTGTGCCCTTGAGACAACATCAGCATATCCGGAAAGGCCGTAAAACATCGGCCCCCGCTCCTGGCGGCGAAGGATCTCATAAACCTGCTCTGCTGGAGTGATATCTTTAGGGGCAGCACGGAAATTAATGTCCATCAAATAAAGGTCATATCTTTTTCGTTCAATAAGAGCAAGCATTTCATCCAGAGTGCCAACTAAGGTTGCTTCATATCCCGCCCGACGCATTGCCCTCTCCGCATGCCTAACCATTAACTCATCATGGAATCCTAAGAGTGCAGTTTTAGTCATAAAGTGCTTAAAGGCGTATCACTATATAAATGTTACTGTTATAGTAATTTAATAGTAATAAATACATTTGTCCAAACTTTTCCGAAACATTTAAATATATAGCTGATTTTGTTCAATCTCAGGTGATGAGATAAAAGTCATTCTATAGTGTCGGACAAAAATAATTGAGCAATAAATAACCGACACTATATATGAAGGACATAACTATCTGATTAATCATTTATGTCCTTCAGTATAGGGATTTGCGATGGAAGAACAACTTAAAACCGGAACAACCACGGTCGGCATAAAATGCAAGGACGGCGTAGTCTTGGCTGCAGATAGAAGAGCCACTGCCGGACATATGATTGTAGATAAACGAGCCGAGAAAGTCCATATCCTTTCCGATGATTTTGCAGTTACTATTGCCGGAACGGTCTCGGATGCCCAACTCTTGATCAAGCTTATCAAAGCGGAATTAAAGCTCAAGGAGGTCCGCACCAATAAAAGAG
>CAZCYM010000139.1:0-2104 GCA_964502945.1 uncultured Candidatus Saccharibacteria bacterium | reverse complement strand
AATCAAAGGATAGAAATACTAGAAAAACAACAAAAAAAAAAAAAAGATAATAAAATTAAAAAAAAAAAAAAAAAGGTAATTCCTTTAGAAAAAGTTTTGAATGAACTCGGATTATAAATGGAAAATACTTTTTAAGCCAGCTGCCAGAGACGACTTAAGAAAGTTACCGAAGAACACTCAGAAGCGCATCGCCGACAAGATGCGCTTCTTTACATTATCAGCTGACATATTAAAGTTTGCCAAGAAATTAAAGGAGAGTAAGTATGGTACTTTTCGTTTCAGAGTTGGTGATTATCGCATAATATTTGATGTAATAGATAAAAAGAAAGAAATATTTATTCTCAAAATTGCCAAAAGGGATAAAGTTTATAAATAATTTTATGCCGAACCTATACCAACAAAAAGATTCTAATATTAGGAAGACATGGTTTTTGATGATCGGTTTTTTATTGTTCATTGTTGCTTTTGGGTGGATTATTTCTTACGTCTGGCAGGCACCGGAGATTTTGTATTTTGCTGTTTTTTTGAGCATTGGAATGAACCTTGTTGCTTATTGGAAATCAGATACTATTGCTTTAGCGATGTCGCGGGCTAAGCCGACCTCTCGCGAGGGTAATGAATATGTTTACCGGATGGTAGAGAATTAATGTATTACTGCTGGTTTAGCAGCGCCTAGGATGTGCCTAATTGATTCTCCGCAAATAAATGCTTTTGCCACTGGAAGAGATCCTCAGCATGCCGCGGTTGCAATTACCACTGGAGCAATTCAAAAACTTCATAATGAAGAGCTTGAAGGAGTTTTAGCTCATGAACTTTCTCATATTTGCAATCGTGATATTTTAATTTCAACCGTTGTCGTGGTAATGGCCGGTCTTATCTCAATTCTTTCGGATATAATTTTACGAGCGACTTTTCACGGTTCATTTGGTGGGGGAGATCGGGATAACCGTGGAGGGGGTTCGGGAATAGTTTTACTCCTTGGTCTCTTGGCCGCCATTCTTGCTCCTATCGCGGCCATGATTATTCAGTTTAGCGTTTCCCGAAAAAGAGAATTTCTAGCCGATGCTTCCGGGGCACTTTTAACTCGTTATCCCGATGGTCTGGCCAACGCTCTTCAAAAGATTGGTCAAGACGAAGTGCCAATGCGCTATGCTCATAATGGCACGGCCCATCTGTTTATCGCTAATCCGTTTAAGGGCAAGGAATCACTGAACTGGTTTGCCAAACTCTTCTCAACTCATCCTCCGCTTGAGGAACGGATCAAAATATTGCGCGATATGCGAGTTTAATTTAAAGTGGATAGATTCATCATATGATGAATCTATCCACTTTAACCCTCATTAAGATACTGATTGCTACAAAAAATCCTGGGAAGGCTAGGGAAATTAAGGACTTTCTTGGAAGTAATTTTGAATTTGTTTCACTATCTGATTTTAAGGATGTTCCAGATGTTGAAGAAACCGGTAAGACATTCGAAGAAAATGCTGCTTTAAAGGCGACAAAATATTTTGAATGGGCAGGAATACCGGCTATTGCCGATGATGCTGGACTAGAAATTGACTTTTTGAATGGTGAGCCAGGAGTTAAATCGCGAAGATGGTTGGGTTATGAAATGAAAGATCAGGAAATGATAGATACGGCCCTAGACAAATTGAAAGATGTACCGAAGGAAAAAAGAGCCGCTCATTTAAGAACTGTCGGGGTTTATTTTGATGGCAAAAACATTCTCACAGAGACTGCGGCTATCGACGGCTACATTACCGAAGAACAAACGACTGAATGTCAGCCGGGTTATCCTTTCCGCTCAATTTTTTGGATACCAAAATTTGAGAAACTCTACCAAGATTTGACCCGTGAGGAACACGAACAGATAAATCATCGAAAAGTGGTTTATGGTAAGTTGGTAGATAAAATACTCAAGCTAGAAAAACAGTAAAATCGATGATATAATCTCTGAATCGGTGAGGTGGCTGAGTGGTTGAAAGCACCGCCTTGGAAAGGCGGCATACGGGAAACCGTATCGCGAGTTCAAATCTCGCCCTCACCGCAGAGTTTTACATTCAGCGAAATTGAAAGAGGTTGCCTCGGCGCTTCGCGCCTCGGC
>CAZCYM010000138.1:0-2126 GCA_964502945.1 uncultured Candidatus Saccharibacteria bacterium | reverse complement strand
ACACCGCCTCAAACTCTTAGTGCTGGAAATTCTTGGCAACTTGTGGCTGGTAATCCTTCCGGATTAGAAAGTGGTAAGACATATTACTACCGAGTTGTTGCTGAAAACAATAGCGGCATGAGTTTAGGAGAAACTAGAAGCTTTGTTGCTTCAGCTATGAGTCAATCTGGTGGACAGGTTTTGGGAAGCACTTCTGGCAGTAATGGAAGCCCAAAGAACTCCTCTTCGGGTGCTAACTCCGGGGTAAAAAATACCATTTCAATCAAAGAACAAATAAAATCTCGGCCATCTTTTATTTCACTTGAGTATTCTTTGAATGACAATGGTGCCCTAGTTCTAGTTGCCGATGACATAAAACCTAAGCAGGGCGAGGAGTTTACCTATACGGTAGTTTATAAGAACGACAGCCAGTATATTTTTAGCGAGTCGAGACTTAAGATAATCATTCCGTCAGAAGCTCAGTATGTAAGTTCTAATCTTGAACCAGTTAAGATTGCCGGTAATATTATTGAGTTTAATTTGGGAGACGTTGAGGTCAACGCTCAAGGAGCCGTCGTTGTTTCTTCAAGGATAAAAGAAAATGTTCCTTCTGGTAAAAACCTAATCTTTACATCGGTTTTAACCTATAAAGACATGGCCAGTGTTCAACTTGCAACAACTTCTTATTTAACCGTTGTTACTGGTGGTGATAATAACACTCCACTGTCAGCTTCATTAGGAGGGTTTGGTTTCTCGAATGTTATTTGGCTTATCGCCATTGGTTTAGTCGGTTTGATGGGGATTTTAACCTACGGCCTGGTTAAGGTTAGAAAAAGAAATGGCAATGGAAACGGGAACGGTTATGTAAATAGTAAAAAAGAAGATGAGTTTGGATTTGATACTACGCCTACTACGTTTGAACCGGCCGTAGTACCAATGGGTAGGCCGGATATTTTCCAGCCGATTAAAAGATAATCCCGCTAGAAGTAGCCTTGCCGAGGTCCTCCGGACTCGCGACCTTGTCGCGAGCGAGACTTCTAACGGGATAAAGCAGGGCCCACAGGAGAAAATTTTTAAAACTTTTCTCCTGTGGGCCCATAGCTCAATGGTTAGAGCCGTCGGCTCATAATCAGTTGGTTCCAGGTTCGAGTCCTGGTGGGCAATACTTGATAATGCGCGAACCCATTTTGAACGAAATTGCTGACGCAATTTCGCAGACGCGGCGGGCAAACGCAAGGAGGAGAGGGGCGTGGGGAGAGGAATCCTTGCGTTTGCCCGTCTCGACGCCGTCTTTGGCGGCGAAGCAATGGGGCGAGGCGATATTTCTATGCAATTAAAGGATAAAGTTTCCCTAATCACTGGTGCTTCTTCTGGAATCGGACGGGCTATCGCCGTCCGATTTGCTCGCGAAGGAGCAAAAGTTGTTGTCTCTGATATTGATGAAGACGGCGCACGAGAAACTCTTTCACAAATCAGTGGCGGTATTTTTGTAAAGACAGACGTTCGGAAAGAAATAGATGTGAAGGCTTGCGTTGATGAAACGATAAAGAAATTCAGCAAGCTCGACATTCTTGTAAATTCTGTGGGCATATATTCACCGCTTGAAGCAGATATTATTTCGCTTCCGATCAAGGATTTTTCAAATGTCATGGACACAAATTTCACAAGCATATTTTTGATGACGAAATTTTGTTTGCCGCATCTTTTAAAAACTAAAGGAATTATCGTTAATGTTGCTTCAACGCTTGGCATGGTGCCGGAAGCTGAATCAACAATTTACTGTTCTTCAAAGGCGGCCATAATCATGTTTACGAAAGCAACGGCTCTGAATTACACAAAAGATGGTGTGCGGATAAACTGCATTTGCCCCGGCCCAATTGATACACCGCTTTTGCGAAAAGCTTTTCCTGGCAACCAACTTGATGAATACTTGAAGAAGCAAACATTGATGGAAAGAGCGGGCACACCGGAAGAAGTAGCAAACGTTGCTTTGTTTCTTGCATCTCCTCAAGCATCTTATGTTACCGGCGCCGTCTGGACAGTTGACGGCGGCGAATCTTTGAACTAAAAATTAGATAGCGAAACACAACAGAAAGGAGGTGGCGAATGGCCACATCTTTGTTTTGGCAGCTCTTTCCCAAGAAAAA
>CAZCYM010000137.1:0-2168 GCA_964502945.1 uncultured Candidatus Saccharibacteria bacterium | reverse complement strand
GGTTTCTGTACATATACCAGTCCTCGCTTGCCATCCTCCTAAATGGCGATTCGTATGTTATCGTATGTTCTCATGAGATACAATATATCGTTAGAGCGATACATAAAAGAAAATAACCTTTTAGTATCTCCTTTGACATATTCTAAATTCCATACCCCGTCTCCCTTATGGATATATCCCTTAACCCCGCTATGTTTAGTTAGAGATTCTTTGAGCCATTTAATAAAATCAATACTTGCAGATGCGATAGATAATTTGAAAGAGAAACTATTAGGCCACCGCCTATCTCTAAAAGTATAAAATGTGCCATCGCCATCAAACAAGCCTCTTAAAAAATCTCCGAAATAAGTAGTGGGGATTTTAACACGTTTTATCGTTCTAGATTTTGCCGGAATTAGGCCTATAGTATTAAGAAATTTATAAAAAACTTTATCGCCAAAATGTATATAAAAGTATTTTTTGTGGGTTTTTTCGTTACCTCCAGCATATTTACCTATAGTATTTTTTAAGTTCAAGGCGTTTTTAAAATTGTGCATCATTTCTTCTTCACTCGAGGTTAAGCTCATGTGCCGACCGTCCAAAGACAGATTTCCGTCAGAAGCAATTAGTCCTACTGCATATGCCAGATTAGGATTCCACTCGATTTTAACTTTTCTTTGCAGCGTATAGTTAGCCACTAGTTAAATGATAACACAAGCATCTAAAAATAACTACCACTGAGCTAGGCTGATATTTTAAGATCTCAACCCTATTTTTTACTTACGGCATCTCCCATTTTCTTGTTTTTTACTAAATCAGATATCTCATCAATATCATGTCCATTAGCAGTAAAGTATATAGTTTCTGCAGGATTAGAATTAGGATGTATCTTTAGTACGTCCACACCTATTTCGTCTTCGGTGATCTCTATAAAAGCCAAGCCATTTAAGAGCATTTCTTTTGCATGCAAGCTTGCATGTGTAGCTTCTTGGAGCATCTTTTGAGGATTATAATGGCCGGGATTTTTTGATTTACTTTCTTTTAATTCCGACTCACTCGGGGGTGTTATTTTTTCTGGGTTTTTCATTTTTTTGTTTAAGAAAGCAAATAAGTTTGCTTTCTTATTGTGGTGCGCGCTATAGGACTTGAACCCATAACCTACCCCACGTCAAGGGGTCGCTCTACCAATTGAGCTAAGCGCGCTCCTTTGCCACCTCTTTCGCTAAAGCTACAAAGGTCACGGAAAGCTTCGAAGCGCACAGCGCTTAGAAGCCTCTGGTGCGGACGAGAGGACTTGAACCTCCAAGGGCTTGCGCCCACGGGAACCTCAATCCCGCGCGTATACCAAGTTCCGCCACGTCCGCATTTAAGAAGTTGCGATAACTTCTTGCTTCATCTTCTTTTTTATTTCTCGAGAGGATTTATCCCTAAGGTAATAGAGTTTAGCTCGTCGAACTTTGGGTTTTTTGAGGACCTGGACCTTTTCTATAGAAGGAAGATGTAGAGGAAAAACCTTTTCTACGCCGATACCTCCAGAAACCCTCCTTATAGTAACTGTTCCACCAGCTTCGTTGCCATGTTTTTTTGCAATAACCGTTCCTTCAAATGCTTGGACTCTTGTTTTCTCACCTTCTTTTATTTTCTGGTATACCTTAACTGCCCATCCAACTTGAAGGTCTTTTAACTTGGCTTCACCCGAATATTTAGTATGAAATGCCTGTAGTTTATCCATCGGCTTATTGTAGCTTATTTAATACGCTTTGTAAATCTTCTGGTAGGTCGGCTTCGATAGTCAGGGCTTTTCCGTCTGGAGTTGCGAATTCAAGCTTGTAAGCGTGAAGAAAGAGACGATTGAGGCCATTGGGTTTTTGCCAGCCCTTGGGTGAATAAACAGTGTCTCCGGCAATCGGACAGCCAATCGATTTTAGGTGGACTCTTATTTGATGAGTTCTTCCAGTTTTTGGTGCCACATCGAGAAGGGTATATTTTTCAAAATTTTTCAGGGTCTTGTATCCAGTGATTGATTCCTTGCCGTCTATTAATTTATTGCCAGCTATTTGGGTAGTACGTTTCATGCCGATGCGGCCCAATGGTGCATCAATGACTCCGGACGGTTGTCTTGGTTTACCATAGACCAATGTCTGATATGACTTCTGAATTGTATGGTCTTTCGAGTCAGATGCGACGAG
>CAZCYM010000136.1:0-2245 GCA_964502945.1 uncultured Candidatus Saccharibacteria bacterium | reverse complement strand
ATAAGTCCGATGCCCATGGTCTTTTGACTGAACTGCTCGCCAAAAACGCCAAGGAGTCCTTGAATAACTTCGTATTCCTTGATGATCTCAACTCTTGGCAGTTGGACAAATAGTTCTTGACTCCAACGATAGGTTACAATCTCGGTCGACTCATCGTCCAAATCTTTTGAATTGTAAAGGATAATTCGAGAAGGCAGCAAAAATTTTCCCTTAATTTCTAAAAAGCTGGTCAAAAGATCATCAATTAGATTATCGGTATGGGCTAAAACTTTTGAATAAGTTAATTCTCCTCGCTTGTAGACAAAGACCGAGAGATTTGAATGATCCAGTTCTATTAACACTGCTGTAAGAGGGAGTTCCTCCTTTTCTTAAAGATAATGGATAACGGCTTCGTAACATTCGATATAACCCAGGGCTTTGAGGTTTAAGTTTTTAACAAGCTCTTTAATTTTTTCCAGATATGGTTTCTTCATTTCTCTTGTTTTTTCGTCGATAAAATGCGAGTAGAGAAAAACAATTGTCTCATGGATGTGAATTTTTGATCTCTGCTCCAACTTAAGAATAAGTTCATCGATATCTTCTGTAAGGTTTTCCAGGCTATTAGAATAAGCAAATTTTTCTTCATCTAAAAGGATTACGTTTGAATTCTCCATCTTCATAAGTAGTCCAATTCCTTCCTTTTCTTTTAAAAATAAGCCAAAGAAAATTTTACCTTTGTCTGTCCTTTTGCTAAAAAATGGAATTTTCATACCTTAATTCACACCCGCAGGGTGTTGCTAATTGACTAGACACCCTGAGGGTGAAAATTATTCAATTTTATATTTTGAGAATACCTGATCGACTCCTTGTTTTGCCGTTTTTAATGCGTCAGCATATGCTACCCCCTGGGTGGTCGCATTGACGGCATTTTCTAAATATTGAACAATTTCGTCATTCAACCCGTTATCAAATGTTCTGGATATAAGAGGCAAAGATACATAGGAATCTGCTTGCTTTATAACCGCTCCCACATATTCATTTTGAGCCAAAAGCGATCCCAAGTCAACGCGAGAATACGGTTCTCCAAAGAGCCGAATTTTGCTCTCGTTTTCAAAGAGTTTGGTTAGCGTATCCTTCTCTAGCAAAAAGCGTAAGAATTTCCAGCCTTCGAGTTGATTTTTACTATACTTCGATACGCCTTCTGACCAATAATTAGCAATTGATACTGGCGATCCTCCAGGGACTACAGGCACCGGCACCACTTTTAGTTGCAAATCTGGGTTGGCGCTCTTGATTAGCAGGATTTCCCAAGATGGAATAAAGATCATCGCAACCTTTTCTTGAATAAAGGCAGAGACTGAGTTTGGCATGGTCTCATCCCATACGTTGTTGGGAGGCTCGGCAAACTTTCGAAAACTCTCCAGCGCTCCAGCCGACTCGGGCTGATCAAGGGTTTTTAAACTAGCACCATTTTGTACAATCATTAGGCCAAGGATGTCAGAAAAGTGATCTAGGTTAAAAGCAAGTCCCAATGCGATTCCTGACGTAATTAGCTGACCATTTTCATCTTTAACTGTCAACTTTATAGCCGCATCAGTTATATCATCCCAAGTCAGAGGCGGCGTCGCTATTCCTGCTTTCTTAAAAAGGCTATCATTATAAACCAGCACTAACCCATCGATGGTGAGCGGAAGACCGTAATATTCCTTGCCGATCTTTAGATCGGTTTGATGAATTTTATAAAATGTCTTTTCATATTCGTTGCTACTCATTATGCTCTCTGGAACAGCGGCCACCACATCCCTTATCTGGGCAAGCCAAGTGTTGTGAAATCGAAAGATGTCTGGCCCCTGTCCGTTCTTGCTTCGGGCCAAAAGTTTATCTCGATAATCTTGAGGTGACATTTTTTGATAATCAATTCTGATGTGGGGATTTTTGCGTCGGTAATCTTCGATGATCGGGTTGAATACATCTTTTTCTTCCCACAAACCCCAATAGGTTAATTTTACTTCTTTAGCAGGTCCCTTTGGTCCAAAAATTATCCGTAGAAAAAATAGAAGGACTAACAAAAAGAATATCGCTCCGCCAGCGATAATAAAATATTTGCTCTTATTTTCCTCGTAAACTACTGGTGATACGTCGGCTGGAATTTCCGATTCGGGGACACCGCCAGAAGAGACTTCTTCTCCGAGTGGTTGAGCCACCTCGGGGGCCACTTCCTCTGGTTTTAAGGTCTCCTCAGGAACAGACTCAAATATTTGTCCTG
>CAZCYM010000135.1:2056-2287 GCA_964502945.1 uncultured Candidatus Saccharibacteria bacterium | reverse complement strand
CAGTCGTGGACCTGACGAATCTGGTCGAGGCGGCGCAAGGCGACTCGGTGCTGCTGAGTTACTTCAGCGCCATCCGGGAGCAAATCCAGCGCACCGCCAATCGCCAGACCTGGCTGACCGGCGAGCGCGCTGAAGGGTTGGTCTTCGTGTCGTTCGTGCTGGCCGCCACCGGGCAGGTGTCTTCCGTGAGCATCGCGGCCGATCGCTCCACCACGTCGCGCTTCCTCCAGG
>CAZCYM010000135.1:1219-1968 GCA_964502945.1 uncultured Candidatus Saccharibacteria bacterium | reverse complement strand
CATCAAGAGCTCAGGTCCCTTCCCCTCCTTTCCCCCCTCCCTCAAAGAGCCCTCGCGCACCGTCGTCGTTCCTTTGGAATTTCTGTTAGGTTCTCAAACCAGCTAATTAACATTTAGCTTTTAGCAAAACTTAGGAATAGATCCAAAAGAAAGGGAGGCGGAGCCATGTCGACAAATGCTACCCGTCGTCTCGCCATTAATGAGGCTGTTAAAAAGGCTCAAGAATTGAATGATCCAGGGTTGGGCCCACGCATGATTGAAATCGGCGGAAAATCAGTGACATTGCAATCTTATGGAATTTCTATAGAACTTCTTGCTTATAATTTGCGGAATGGCAGATTCAAGGCAGAACTTCTTGAGTTAGAAGGCCAATTAAGTCGTCAACTCGATCCACTTGAAAAGGAGGATGCTAACTTAATTCGCAAGATGCTTCTTGACCAAGAGCCAAGTAAGACGGCCACCTTGCTTAATGACATCAAGAGAATAGGACAAACAGAACCGGGGATTATCACCTCCGATGGTTTTGTAATTAATGGCAATAAAAGAATGGCAATACTTGAAACCCTTATGGAAGCCGAACCTGCTGGGAAGTATCAGAATCTTATTGTCATGGTGCTCCCAAGTGAAGTTGGAGAAAAAGATCTTTGGCGCCTTGAGGCAGGATTGCAGTTGTCACAAGAGAAGAGAATCGCTTACGGGCCTATTAACAACTTGCTCAAAATTGATGAAGGGATTCAGAGTGGACTAAG
>CAZCYM010000135.1:0-1209 GCA_964502945.1 uncultured Candidatus Saccharibacteria bacterium | reverse complement strand
AAAGATGTTGCCATTGAGATAGAACGACTTCGTCTTATTGAAACTTACCTAGAATGGATGGAAACGTCCAAAAATTATAAACAAGTTGAACGATTCCACGAGCATTTTATTAACTTGCAAGATGGACTAGCTCGATTAAAGAAATTACAACGGCATCCCACAGAGATTAAGGATTTTCAGATTATATGCTTTGAAGCGATCAAGGCTGGATGTACGCACACAAATATTAGGGAGCTCGCCAATATCTTCCGTGGCAGAGAAGATAGATTTCCCAGAGCATTTGCGAAATTGGTTGACGCCAAGAAAGCCATGAAATTAGATCGGGATCTTATTGATGATGCGATTGATGTAAAGAAGAATGAAGAACAGGGTAAAAGGCCCCAACGTCTTATAGACCGCGTAATTGAGACGCTTAAACTCATCAAAACTGATAGTCCACACTTTATTGAAGTAACGCCGGAATCACTTCAAGAACTAAAAATGATCGCCGATGGCCTTCAGTTCAAGCACCGTAAGGCGCAAAAACCACATGGCACGGTTATCTCTAAGAAACGGTAGTTTAGTACTTGATTACAATCCGCACGAGGGTTTAGCTCTGGGAGAGCATAGAGTATTTTTTGCCTCTTCACTGTCAATACTTCCTGAAAAAGGAGAAAGCTTCTATTTATTTAAAAAACCAGAGAATCTTGAGCAGCTCGTCCTTACAATTCGAGAATACCTTAACCTATCAAGTATCCATTACGAGCTTGATAGTGCCGTTGCAAAACTAATTCAAAATATTGAAGACAGAAAAACGGAATATGAAAAAAGCCGAGTGCTGGGTGAACAACTACATGCCAATCCGGTCAAATTTAGGGTTAAGCTGCCGAAAGAGTTTGTCCGAAAACTTAAACCATATCAGCAGAAATCTGTTGCCCACATTTTTAATCTAGGGCATGTGGCTAATTTTTCTGTGCCCGGTAGTGGCAAAACAACGCTTGTGTATGCAGCATATTCGGTGCTTAAAGAACTTGGCTATTTAGAAAAAATCCTTGTTGTTGGCCCGTTCAGCAGTTTTATGGCATGGGAAGACGAATATAGGTTTTGCTTTGGAGTATCTCAAGTACGATCAGTTCGCTTGTTAGGCAGCAAGGCCAAACGAAGTCAATTAATACAAAAAAAAAAGAAAAATGATCTCTTCTTGATCACTTACCAGTCTGTTCAAAGAGA
>CAZCYM010000134.1:0-2294 GCA_964502945.1 uncultured Candidatus Saccharibacteria bacterium | reverse complement strand
AGAAGTAAATTTATTCTTTCTTTAGAATCATTAATTTCCTTACCCGAAAAAAACCAGGGATTATCAAATATTCCCCGACCAACCATAATTCCGTCAAGGTTATAAATTTTCGCTTTTTCTCTGACATCCTCCATATTTGCCACATCGCCATTGCCTATTACAAGTTTACCGCTATTTTTTGCGATTTCAGAAATCTTGCCAAGTTCATCCCAATGAGCCGGCACCTTAGACATCTCTTTTCTAGTACGAGCATGGATAGCTAAAGTCGTAATATCGGTATCGAGAAGGTGTTTTATCCAATCATGATCAATGCCGTTAAAACCAAGACGAGTTTTGACCGAAACCGGTAATTTACCAGAACCGCGGATAGTTTCTTTAATTATCTTTTTGGCAAGTTCGGGATTTTTCATCAAGGCCGCTCCGGCGCCCTGTTTTTCAACCGACTTATCAGGACAACCCATATTTATATCTACTCCGTTAAAACCAAGCTCTTGGGCCAGTTGAGCACATTTATACATATGCTCGGGGTTAGCGCTAAAAAACTGAACAACAATCGGCCGTTCATTATCTTCAAAATATAACTCCCCCCTAAACTTATCCTTTCCGACTGCACATATGCCATCGGCTGAAATAAATTCCGTGAAAAAAACATCGGGCCTACCCGTTTCAATAATAACCTGCCTAAACGCCCAATCAGTCACATTCGCCATCGGCGCCAGCACCGTAAAAGGCCTGCCCTGAGCTTGTTGAAGGGTTTTGAGTTTTTGCCAAAAATTTTGGTTCATATTATTGTAGCTTTCGTCCCAATCCTTCTTCATCATGGTTCCTCGTCTTCATTATTAGATAATGATTCAGAAAAACTGGGACTACGCTACAATATACTACATTTTTTATAAAAAAGGCGATATTTCTTGACTGACCGTTAGTTTTTTACTATTGTAAGTCATAGTTCCTTTTACAAACCAATGATAAAAAGAGGATCACATGAGCTTAAAGTTTAGAATTTTTATCTGCAGTGTTGTATCATCGCTATTAACTATAGTTGCAATTTACCTTGATAGAAGCACATTATTTCTACCGATATCTCAGCTATTGCTTATTTTTGGAGCTAGTTTTTTTATCTATACCGCCACCCTTTATGCGGCATTTCTATCAGAAGATAAAGCATGGACAAAAAATACGATAAGTAAGTTTTTTAAGAGCTTAGCCATAGGTGCGGGGATGATTACTCTTGGTCTGTCAGCATTATACTTTCAATCTCAAGTATATAATTCTTCTCTGACAATAAATTGGTTTGGCTTCATTTGGTTGTTACTTCTCTTTTCGGGACTGTCGTTTAATAAAACTTCAAAAGACAACAACCCTTCTGCGGTATAAATATACCGCTTTTTGTTTGGGGAAAAATAATTAGAACATTTCTGCGTAACCCTCCTCATTTTGAAAGCTTAGAACAAACTTTAATATAATCTACAAGATATTTATGATATTTTTCAGATAACAAAGAATTGGGGGCGATTCTTAGAGCGGGACCCAATTTTTGTCTGAAATAATGAATAAATATCGCAGTAGTTATAAAGGTTGTGAATCGCTTGAAAAATGAGGAGGGCTACGCAGAAATTATAAGTTCAACAAAAAATTCTCGAGCGCCAGCCGATGATTAAACTGAGGTTGAGAAACTATTTGGTTAAGAGTGAGAAGATTTTTAACTATTTTCTCATTTTTTGGTGAATTTTGAAGGTGGGCCGAAACCCAGTTGAGCCAATAACCGATCTTTGGTTGATAATCTCCCTGTTCATGAATCTTTTTGGCATAACTCATTTTTTCGTATATTCCTGAATTAAATAATTTGCGTAGGTCATCAACCGCTCTTTTGGCTTCCACCATATCATCACCTTCAATCAGCCGATTCACTAAACCAATCCTTCCGCCGGCCAATTTTACTAAAAATTCCCTATCTTCTTTTTTAACTTTTTTCTCAATTAGATAATCGAGTGTTTCTTTTTCTGTCGCTTCGTTAAATCTCACTCTCTCACACCTGGACAATATAGTTGTCGGAATCAATCCCGGCATCGATGAAGTTAGAATAATAACTGAAAATTTGGGCGGTTCTTCAATAATTTTTAACAAAGCATTGGCCGCCTCGTCAGTAAAACAATGAGCATCGTCAATAACAGCAATTTTGTAAGGACCAGCGTAGGGTTTAAGACGAAAAAATGATTTTAATTTTCTAATATCTTCGATATAAATCTTTGACTCATCTTCCAATACATTAGGTCCGACAAATATAAAATCTG
>CAZCYM010000133.1:1650-2383 GCA_964502945.1 uncultured Candidatus Saccharibacteria bacterium | reverse complement strand
CCCTTCTATGAAGGCGTGCCTTCAATTTCTATACCTGCTTTGCACAAGATAGATGAGCATATATCTACTGAAAATATGGTCGGTTGTTCTGTAATCAAGCTTATTGCCGAGGAAGATAGAACTAGGATAGTTAATCGGACCTATGATTTCCGGACTCTTATTTCTCGCGAAAAAGATCTGGCTATTCCGGCGGATAGTCCGCGAATGGAGAAGAGAGTATTGAATGCTCTCCTTCCTTCGAGTGCTAGTTTAAAAACCTTACTTTTTAGGATCAACACTTTGAGAAAATCAAGAAATGGCCGTAATCATAACGGTGAAAATGGTGGCAGAAACCATAGACCCAAGATGCTAAAAGCTGAAGATCTAAAGGAAGCATTAGAGGCTCTTATTAAAAAGGATATTATTAACTTTAATCGTAAATCTAATCGTTATGAAGTAGACGAAAAACATCTCAATGATCTTGTGGTTAGCCTTAGCGACATGCTTAAAGATTCGACCTCTTTCAAGCAGGGAGTATTTTCCTGCTATCATGGTGGATCCTTGAAAACCCTATATCATACTGTTAATAATTATCTCCCACTGGCTTTATTTGATAAGGATGTGGTAGTTGAAAATGGCGATGAGATCCAGGGCATTGCCCATAACTATGAATACAATGGGGAACTTTTGCCAATTGCCCGTGGCTATGATAAACAGGAAATTTTGACCGGCAGTTTAAGGGCCAAGAATCTCT
>CAZCYM010000133.1:1016-1640 GCA_964502945.1 uncultured Candidatus Saccharibacteria bacterium | reverse complement strand
TAATCAGTCTTATATCGGAAGCATACACCCGCTCAAGAATCTCTTTGATGTTTTTAAGCTTCGTTTAAAGTTATGTAAAGATAAGAAATTAACCCCCCAGGAATTAGTGGACAAATGTCTCATCACTTATATTTTTAATCTGGGCAATCATCCTTCCTGGAAACACTATCAAAAGGATGCCTTGATTTTGAATACTTTTGAAATGGTACTCAAGAATAAGCTGATAGAAGGTATAATTTCCATTCTTAGAGGTCTTGATATTGCTGTGGATTTTGAGGTAATCAAGAAAGCGGTTGATGAAAAAGTAATTAGACTAGGCGAGAGTATGATGGTCAATACTCACGGCATCACCTTGGGCATTAAACATCCCTGGAAAGGCCGCACTCAATCTAAAAGCCATAGAATTCAAGATGTAGTTGACTTTTTCTGGAGAACTTTTGACAGGTTTGCCAAAAAAACAGCCAAGAACTCTAAAGGTTTTGCTCTGGTTAACGTGGCCAATTTCCATGAAGCCGCTTCTGTCCATGTTGTGAAATTCGGAAAAACTGTTCTTGGTGTCATGACCGGGGCTTATCTGAAGGATACCTCATTCGAGAGCCATAATGACAAGGTTGTTGATTTTGG
>CAZCYM010000133.1:0-1006 GCA_964502945.1 uncultured Candidatus Saccharibacteria bacterium | reverse complement strand
GATCTAAATGCGCATTAGGAGTACCTCTTTCGCCTTTTGTCAGAATAAGTAGTGATAACTTTTGTATAGTGAAGTAGAATTTGATGACAGGATACATCCTGACGATGAAAGGATCGTTCTGGCTGACCGGTTGCTTCATAGTGATGTTTTAAGATTGAGTAATGAGCTTACCGAAATCGTTGATATTCCCTGGAGATAATAAAAACCAAAACCACCTTAGGGTGGTTTTTATTAATTAATATACGTCTATCTTGAGTTTTCTTATTTGAGGTTTTTCGGGTGGTTTAGGAATTGATTTTTTGACTCCTTTACTTGAGTCTAGTTCTCGCATAATACTTTCTATGTCAGCAACTTTGTATACTCGGTAGTTGTTAAGGGGATGGCGGTGGGCGGCGAGTTTACCTCGGGCATCCCAATTTCGCACCGTCAAAGGTGTAACTCCGAGTAATTTGGCAACTTCTTTTACGGTCAAGAGATCTTTTGGCATAGCGTCGCTGTTATATTAATGTTTATACACCTTTTAATTTGGACTGACAACCTGCCTGCCGGCAGGCAGGTGTGGACATCTTAACGGTAGGCGTTAAAATATAGTATGACCTACGAAAAAAAGATTTATACTCAAAACAATATCTCAATGGCCAAGGTAGTTTTAGCGGCAATGTGGCATCTCAAAGAAGCTGGTCGAGACAAATTGTTCTCTCATAAATATATTAGATCTTTATGCCAAGGTAAGCACAAGAATACATATCGAAGCTGTATTTTTAGACTTTGTAAAACTAAACTACTGAAAAGAGACTTCAATAATGTGCTCGTCTTGACTGACAAAGGAGCGGGACAAGCCCTGCCCGCTTTTATAGAAGTTGAATCAATTCTACACAAGAAAGATAATCAGCATTGGGATGGTGGGTGGCGGATGATAATTTTTGATATTCCGGAGAAGAAAAGACAGTACAGAGACTACCTGAGAAAAATATTAAAACTAGTTGGGTTTCATGAATTTCAGCGA
>CAZCYM010000132.1:0-2399 GCA_964502945.1 uncultured Candidatus Saccharibacteria bacterium | reverse complement strand
AATTTTCAGAAAATCTTATTCGTATATTCGTAAAGATTAGTAAATTCGTAGTTACTTCTTGATTGGAAATCCCATCAGCTTTAATAATTCTATCCCCTGCTCATTATCTTTAGCCGTCGTTACAAATGTAATCTCTAAACCGAATATATCCTTTAAACTCTCATAGTGAATCTCCGGAAAAATACTGTGCTCTTTTAATCCTAAGTTTAAATTACCCCGGCCATCAAAATTTTTCACGTCTATGCCCCTAAAATCTTTTGACCTCGGGAGAGCAACATGTACAAATCGATCCATAAAATCGTACATCCTTTTGCCTCGTAAAGTAACCACTAATCCGATATTCGTTCCCTCTCTTGATTTGAATCCTGAAATAGATTTTTTTGCTTTTCTGAAGACCGGTTTCTGGCCGGACAGTAACCCAAGATCTCTGACAACTTTGGCAATAAATTTATCATCCTTAGCCACCTTACCGATACCAACGTTAATGACTACTTTATCTACCTTCGGAACAGCCATAACATTCTTAATGCCAAACTTCTTCTGCATCGCAGGTGCTATTTCTTTTCTATATTTTTGTAATAAATTAGAGGTTGTCATATTATACTTCAGATTTGCACTTTTTACAAATTCTTACCTTATTATTTCCTTCCACCTTATACCCCAGTCTAGTTTGCTTTCCGCATGATTTACAAACCAAAGCCACTGACGACACACTAACTGCTCTTTCTTTGCTGACTATTTGCCCTTTTTGTCCCTGTTTTTTAGCTCGTAAATGCTTTTTTACTAAATTTAGGCCATCAACAACTACTTTATCTATTTCTGGAAAAACTAAAATAATCTTGGCCTTTTTGCCCTTATCTTTTCCGCCTAACATTATTACATTGTCGCCACGTTTTAATTTCATTAAAACCCTACTCCTAATTTACGAATTAATACGAATGTACGAATTTTCAGAAAATCTTATTCGTATATTCGTAAAGATTAGTAAATTCATAGTTATACCACTTCCTCGGCAAGCGACGCAATTGTATTAAAACCTTTTTCTTTGATTTCTCTAGGTATCGGTCCAAATATTCTTCCGCCTTTTGGTTCTTTACCGTCCAAAATAACTACCGCATTATCGTCAAACCTAATATAGGTGCCGTCATTTCGACGATACGGCTTTCTCTGTCTTACAACAACTGCTTTCAAAATATCCTTTTTCTTTACTGCTTTTCTCGGCTCGGCCACTTTCACTGAAACAACAACAATATCGCCCAGCTCAGCATATCTTTTCCTTGAACCACCAAGCACTTTAAAAACCCCGACTTTCTTAGCACCGGTATTATCTGCCACGCCTACTATTGATCTTAATTGCAACAACTTAGTGACTAGTGACTAGTGACTAGTGACTAGTTGATCTTACTGATCACTAATCACTGACCACTGACCACTTATTTAATCGGTTTTACCGATTATCTTCCATCTTTTATCTTTCGACATTGGCCTTGTTTCCTGAATAAAAACTTTGTCTCCAGTATGATATTGATCTTCCGGATTGTGGGCTTTGAATCGTTTCGAGACTTTGTAATATTTTTTATATTTCGGATGTTTCTTTAGTCTCAGAATCTTAACCACGGCAGTTTTCTGCATTTTATCGGAGACTACTTCTCCTTTTAATATTCTTGGCTTTGCCTGTCTGTAGGCAGGCAGGGGGTTTTGATTGTTATTTGTCATTTGAATTTATTTAGAATTTAGGATTTAGTGCTTTGGATTTGCGAGTTTTGACTTTTTAATAAAGTCAAAACTCGAGCTATATCTTTTTTTGTTTTCTTCACCTGGCTCACATCTTTCACTTTATTATCGGCTAAATCAAAATTTAACTTCAAAATTTTCGCCCTTAAGTCAACTAGCAGTAGGTTAAGCTCATCTTTGGATTTGTTATTTAAATCATTTATCTTCATCGCTTTATAATTCTTGTTTTTATAGGTAACTTATGCCCGACCATCCGTAAGGCTTCTTTGGCAATCTCGTCACTAACTCCATCGATCTCAAAAATAATTCGTCCAACCTCAATTGGCACAACAAAGTGGGAAAGCCCTCCCTTTCCACCTCCCATTCCAACTTCTGCACTTTTTGATGTCCTCGGCTTATCTGGAAAAACTCTTGTCCATATCTTGCCTCCCCGCTGAAAATATCTTGCCAATACTTTTCTAGCCGATTCAAGCTGATTTGATTTGAGCCATGAGGATTCCTCGGCCTTCAAACCATAACTGCCAAAGCTTAACTCGGTGCCTCTTTTGGCCCTTGATCTTAAGCGTCCTTTGTGGACTTTGCTGTGTTGTATTCTTGCTGGCTGTAACATCTTACTCCTAATTTACGAATTAATACGAATGTACGAATTTTCAGAAAATCTTATT
>CAZCYM010000131.1:0-2466 GCA_964502945.1 uncultured Candidatus Saccharibacteria bacterium | reverse complement strand
TTAAACTTTTTGTTCCTTGTCCGGTTCCGACACCGACGCCTACTCCAACTCCCATTCCTGCTCCAATTCTAACTCCTGCACCCATAGTAATAAGTAATAAAGTAGAAGTGTTTACAAATTTGACCCAAGGCCAGTGGGATATTGATATAGATAGTTATGGTTATATTGTTTCGATCCCATATGCAAAGAAATTGGTAAAAGTGACTAGAAGCGGCCAAGTATCAGATTTTGCCCAATGGACCGAAAGATTATTTGGTGTGGTATTCAATGGTACAGATTATTTTGCGTCAGATGACAAGGGCAATCTCATAAAGATAACTTCTGCCGGAGTTGTTTCCTTATTTTTATCTAACATTGGTACATCGATTAATTTTGAGTCTGATTTGGTTTTGGACGGATCAGACATTATCGTAACTGATTCCGATCGGGGGAGATTATTAAGAGTTAAACCTAATAAAACAGTTGAAATTATAGCTTCCAGCGGATTACGACATGCAAGCCAGGTAATAGTGGACGATTTATACTATATGGTTATAGGGGCAGATGCTAACGGGTCCTCTGTGCTTTATCGGGTATCAAAGGCAAATGGGGCAGTAACTGTTTTTACTAATTTATATCCAACAATTTATGGTAGTGCCGGGTTGGCTAAGGTAGGTGACAACTATTATGCTAACGACAATAGTGCAGTTGCTACAGTAACAAGTAGTGGCAAAGTAAGTTTATTGAATGATAAATGGCCAGCTGGCGGATCAATTAGACATATAATTGCTGATGGAGGTAGTTTAATATTTACAAATTCAGGGTTGGGCTGTACCGGGAATACTTGTAGTTCAACGATGTATAAAATAACTGTCAGCCAGCCCGTATCAATTCCTACAGCTACCACAACTCCGACTACTTCATCAACTCCGACAACCTCTACTACACCGATGTTGACTGCTTCTCCGACACCTAGTACAACGGCTTCGGTTTCATATACGCCAACTCCGACCCCAACAACTTCTGTAAGCCCTACTCCGACCCCGGTTTCGACAAGCTCACCGCAAGCAACTCCTACACCATCTCCCACGCCTACTCCAATACCAACACCTACCCCAACACCTACCCCAACCCCCGTTGTCGACCCCAGACTTAAATGGAAATTTTCAACAGGTGGGGAAATTATGGCGTCTTCAGCTATTGCTAGCGATGGAACGATATATTTTGGATCTACAGCTTCTGACAAAAATCTTTACGCCGTTAACCCTGACGGAACTTTACGGTGGAAATTTGCAGTAAGCTATTCGACTATGTCATCCCCAGTCATCGGTTCTAACGGCATAATTTATGTTGTGGGGGGGGCCAATCTTTATGCCATAAATCCAGATGGGACTCAAAAGTGGGTTTATAATTCTCCAACAGCAGCCCTTGGCGCGCCCGGCCTTGCTTCAGATGGTACTATTTATCTTAGTGGCGGTGGTAGTTTTGGAGGTTCCTCAATCAAGACAGGAAAAATGCTGGCTGTAAATCCCGACGGAACTCAAAAATGGGCCTATGATTTTTACGAACACAACAGTTCTTTTTACAGTCCAGTAATTGGCGCGGACGGGACAATTTATTCTGGTTATTATTATTACCCCAATTATACTGGTCCTTATACCAACAAACTTTTGGCTTTTAACGCTAATGGTACTATAAAATGGAGTTTTACCGTTGACCCTCCTATTAGTGACACTGTTTTTAATTCATTAACTCTTGATCAAAACGGTACGGTCTATGCTCTATCTGGCAATGTTGGTAAATTATTTGTCATAAATCCGGATGGTACCAAGAAGTGGGAGTATCAGTTAAGTGATCCTTCGGGGGGATTGGGAACGGCGGGGACGGTTTTGGCTTCCGACGGCACAATTTATATCGGATCAAAACGCAGTAAAATTTATGCCCTTGATCCTAACGGCAGTCTTAAATGGGTCTTTGATTCAGGAGGAACGACCAGCACGCCGCCTCTAGTGGGTTCTGATGGCACAATATACTTTGGGGGTAGTGTTGGTCCTAATTATGCTTATAATGGCGGAAAGATCTTTGCTATAAATTCTAATGGCATCAAGCAGTGGGAGTATGCTTTGGATACACCCACTTCATTTAATGGCGTGGAAACACTGAATATGAGCGTTGATGGCACGCTTTACTTTGGATCGCGAAACAAGTATTTTTATGCTTTAAAAACTGATTCCTCGGGTATAATGAAATCCTATTGGCCGCGATATCGAAAGAATGAGCGCAATACCGGAAACGCTAATGATTCTGTAGCGATATTTCAGTCGCCACTTTCTAAAACAAGTAATTTTGCACTTTTTTCTCACAACCTATTTATCGGCTCATCTGGCTCCGATGTCAAACAACTCCAAGCTTTCTTAGTAAATGAGGTTGGTTATTCAGCCAACTTAATTACCGTCTATTTTTGATCCATTACCCAGACTGCGGTAA
>CAZCYM010000130.1:0-2529 GCA_964502945.1 uncultured Candidatus Saccharibacteria bacterium | reverse complement strand
CTTTCTCCGGTTGATGGAAACTGCTTTTGTGATCGAACGATGGCAACCGGATCGTCTTTACCGGTGTACTTACCGGCTATGTTATGCAACCGACTTGTAGAAACAGCCGCGGCCTGATCACCGGTTGATCTGGCAGTAATAGATTCTATGACATAGTGTTCCGGATCACGTAACAGTACAGCTAAATCATAGGCATCTTCCGGAACGCTTAATTTAATAACCTTATCTGCTTCGGTATAGTTTACATCCATGATTGTAAACTCAAAACCGGCCATCATATCCGGTGCAAGAAGCAAACCGGCATTATGGAACGGATCAGCAAACCCTCGAAATAATGGAAGGTTAAAAACACCAGGATCGGTTTTATCGCACATAAACAAAATAAAAGGTTCTGACGGTCTTTCCTCAAATTCTATTTCGGCAGAAGACGGGCCCATGCCGCGGACATTACCAGAGAAAGCGTCTTTGAGAAGATCTTGTCCCGCTCCATATAATCCCTGTTCTTTGGCAATAGTAGTACCTTGGACAAAAGCGTCCCAAGCTAATTTATGCACATCCGGATAATCCACGCCGTGCGTATGGGACATAAGGATAAAATTATCATCGCCGGTTGTGAAAACCTTATAATCTATTAGTAACCCCTTCTTTTTCCCTTCGTTTTCCACATGATCAATTATGGCCTGGGTTAACCTTCTACTTGGACGATTGTGTCCGCCTACCGACCCAACATCTGCCTTAATCGCCGAGAGTGTAATTTTCATATTCCTCCTTTTTAAACCTTTAAACTTTTAAACTAATTAAATTATATCTTAAACTATACATTATATTCCTTAACTAAATCAATACCCTGCCTGTCATATGGCTGGAAATTGGCAGGCCCATTAATTTTAAAATAGTGGGCGCTACATCAGCCAGAATTCCTGCCCCAAGTACTTGGGGCTTATTGGCAAGGCTGGAACAACCAATAATAATTGGTACGGGATTAGAGCTATGATAGGTATCCATCTCCATCGTTTGTTCATTTATCATTTCTTCCGCGTTTCCATGGTCAGCCGTCAGAATGATAGCCCCATTTCGCGATAGCACTTTCTTGCTTAAGTTTCCGAAACAGGTATCAACCTCCTCACAGGCTTTAATTGTGGCAAGAATATTTCCGGTGTGTCCTACCATATCAGGATTTGCGAAATTTATGACGATAAAATCATAACTGTTTTGGTTTAAACGTTCTAAACATACTGTCGTAATCTCCCGAGCGGACATTTCCGGTTTCAAATCATAAGTTGGGTCCTTGGGTGAAGCGATATGAATTCGATCTTCTCCGGGATAGGGATCCTCTCTACCGCCGTTAAAGAAGTAGGTTACATGGGCATATTTCTCTGTTTCGCTGATGTGAAGTTGTCTTAAACCCATTGATGATATAACTGCCGCCAGGGGTAGCGGTATGGGCTGAGGTGGAAAAGCGACATTTACCGGTAAATCTTTTTCATATTGAGTCATGGTCACAAAAAATAGATTATTCAATTTAATTTTTCGTGTAAATGTTTTAGCATCCGGAGAATCGACATCCTCCTCGATTGCAAGCATATAACGGTCTTTATTGCGATCGTAAACGAGTTTTTTTAGGTTTATCGACTCAAAATTATGTAATACCATCGCCTTTGTTAACTGCCGGGGACGATCTGTCCGATAGTTAAAAAAAATAACAGCATCGTTGTCTCTGATATTTCCATTTTTCCCGGGAGTAATCATAATCGTTGGTTTTATAAACTCATCTGTTTCCCCTCTTTGAGCGGCCATCGTGAGGGCTTCTTGAGGAGAAGATGCAACTTCGCCGTTGTTTTCTACAATCGCCCGAAAGGCTTTCTGCGTTCTTTCCCAACGATTATCCCTATCCATCGCGTAATATCGACCGCTGAGGGTTGCAATTTGACCAATACCCAGGTTCTTCATTCTGTCTTCAAGCTCCCGAAGATAAATGGAGGCGGAAGTGGGGGGCGAATCTCTCCCGTCGGTAAATAAATGCAGGTAAACAGGGTTATTAAAAGCATTTTGCTTAATAAGCCAGAGAAGAGCGTATAGATGGTTAATATTGGAGTGAACCGTGCCGGCACCGATTAAACCCATTAAATGTAATCTTCCATTTTTTTCATGACAATGCGTTAAGGCACTGATAAAAGCAGAGTTTTTGGCAAAGCTGCCATCGGCAATTGCCATATCGATTCGCGGCTCATCTTGGTAAACAATACGGCCGGCGCCAAGGTTAAGATGCCCGACTTCGGAATTACCGGCTTCTCCGTGAGGCAACCCTACTGATTCACCAGACGCCCGCAGTTGAGTATGGGGAAATTGCGCGGCAAAACGCGTTATATTAGGTGTTCTGGCTCTGGAAATCGCGTTCCCTTCATCAGAAATGCCAATACCCCAGCCGTCGAGAATTACTAAAACTACCGGCTTATATTTTTGATTTTCCATTTTTAATCACTCTTTCTTCACACATTGCCACAATACTACGGGTCTGATCAACAACAT
>CAZCYM010000129.1:0-2578 GCA_964502945.1 uncultured Candidatus Saccharibacteria bacterium | reverse complement strand
TAGGGAGATAGCGGTCCGTTAAAATAGGCTAGATCTCGGTAGAGTACTTCGCCTTCACTGATACGCCAAGCATTATATACATCCCGTCCAAAGTCCACAAAAGCATCCGGCCAAGCCCCCCATGTCCACCAAGCCAAACTAACAAAAACTAGTATTGGTGTTACTAGTTCTGGAATCTTCAACAGATTTATCTTTGTTGTTGATATAAACACTCGGCCTTACCGATTAAATATTAAAGCATTTAATGCTCCGCGAGTTATTGCCCCAAAGTAGCCATAAGCTGGTTTGATCCCATATTTTTCTTGAAGTCTTTTTACCGCATTCTGAGTAATAGATCCGAAGTAACCGGTAATCAAATTGGCTGAATAACCAACCTCATTTACTAAGAAAGCTTGGAGTTGTTTGACGTCGGAGCCGGTTGAGCCGATAGTTAAGTTTCGGAAGAAAGTCGCAAGGTTATTTGTCTTATTTGATTGATTATTAACCGATAATTGACATGGGGCAAACTTAACTATACGGTGTGCCGAAATATTGCTAAATTTGTCAGCCACATAAACATTACCTTGGGCATCTGTGGCAACACTCCAAGGTGAAGCAAACGAGATATTCGCATAGTTTTTCCAATTGACAATGAAGTTACTATTGGGATCAAATTTGCTTACTCGGTAATTGCTATATCCCTCCGCCACAAAAATATTACCTGATGAATCAATATTGATACCAGACGGAGAAGTCAACTGACCATTCCCACTGCCTTGTGTTCCAAACTTAGCTAGAAAATTTCCACTGGAATCAAACTTTTGAATGCGATTGTTGTAATAATCTGCCACATAAACATTTCCCTGATTATCCACTGCCACGTCCATCGGACCGTTTAGCTGACCGTCTCCGCTACCTTTGATACCCCATTGAGCGACAAAGTTGCCATTAGAATCTAGCTTTCGAATCAGATGAATGGATAAGTCGTTATAATGATCAGCTACATATAGATTACCACTACTATCCAAACCAATACCCTTGGGGCCAATAAACTGACCATTCCCACTGCCTTGAACTCCGCCCCACTTAGCAATAAAGTTACCATTAGAATCAAATTTCTGAATTCTATAATTAGAGGAATCAGATACATAAATATTTCCTTGAGCATCAAGTGCTACATGTGACGGCCCATAAAATTGTCCATTTCCATTACCCTGAGTTCCCCATTTAGTAATAAAGTTGCCGTTAGAATCAAACTTTTGGATACGATAATTGCCATTATCTGCCACATAGACATTCCCCTGATTATCCACCGCAACATCACTAGGACCGTTGAACTGACCATCGGAACTACCCCATCCACCCCAGTACTTTACATATGTGTATGAGCCGGGAGCACACGTAACCGGGGTAGGCGTTGGAGTAGGGGTAGGGGTAGGGGTAGGGGTAGGGGTAGGAGTTGGGGTAGGAGTTGGGGTTGAAACACCAATTCCTGAAGAAAATTTCTTAACCCAGCTATATTCAGCATTATAATCCGTAACATAAACATTGCCGCTGGCATCTGTGGCAACACCGAGAGGAGAAAAAAATTGTCCATCGCCAGTGCCATAAGAGCCCAACTTGGTAACAAAGGTTCCGTCAATAGTGAATTTTTGGACACGGGTATATGTTTCATTATCATGTTCAGTCAAGTAAACATAGTTATTAGTATCTATGGCAATAGCCCGAGGAAGGTAAAACTGACCATCGCTAGTACCCCTGGAACCCCATACGGCAATAAAGGTGCCGTTGCTGGTAAATTTTTGGATACGATTGCCGCCGCCATAGTTTCCCTCCTCAGTCACATAAACATTGCCGCTGGCATCTATAACAATCCTGTTTGGGAAACCGCTAAATTGTCCATTGCCCGTACCAACAGAGCCCCACTTGGTGATAAAGGCGCCGTTGCTGGTAAATTTTTGGATACGGCTGTTCACTCTATCTACCACATAGATGTTACCGCTAGTATCTACGGCAATACCGGCTGGTTGATAAAACTGCCCATTACCAGTACCATAAGAACCCCATTTGGTGATAAAGGTGCCGTTGCTGGTAAATTTTTGAACCCGGTTATTGTCTCTATCCGTAACATAAACATTGCCGCTGGTGTCTGTGGCAACACCATTGGGAAGATTAAATTGGCCATCGCCGGAACCCAGTGAACCCCATTTGGTAATAAGGGTGCCGTTGCTGGTAAATTTGCTAACTGTGTTTTGATACCCGCCAGCTGTCACATAAACATTGCCGCTGGTGTCTGTGGCAATACTGCCACAAGAAACACAATTCCATTTGGAAAGAAATTGCGACTGGTTAGAGGAGGTTGTTGCCGGTATCGGCGTCGGTGTGGGAGTAGGCGTCGGAGTATATGAAACCGAAGCCGTTGTACTAGGTGTCGGAGAAGCAGTCAATGTCGGTGTAGTAGAGGTTGTCGGAGTTGATGAAGTAGTCGGAGTTGTGGTAGTCGTAGGAACCGATGTCGAAGTTGGGACAGTGGAGGATGTGGGGATGGGAGTTGGAGTAGGCGTCGGTGTCGGAACCGGACAAGGAACAAAAAGTTTAA
>CAZCYM010000128.1:0-2619 GCA_964502945.1 uncultured Candidatus Saccharibacteria bacterium | reverse complement strand
TACATTATCCCCGAACTACGAGAGGGAATAGATGTTGGACAAAACCTTCATCATATTTATACCGTCTGGGAACATAATACTCGAGCACTAAAATACACGACCGAAAAAAAATATTCTCTAGCGGTTCGTCTTGGGGCACTATTTCATGACATCGGAAAACCTCGGACTAAAAGAGGAGATGGGAAATATTCTACTTTCTATGGCCATGATGTTGTGGGAGGGCGAATGACGGCTGAGATCGTGGAGAGGTTGAGATTCTCAAAAGACCTGTCTGAGAAAGTCATTAAATTAGTTCGCTATCATCTTTTCTACTACAATGTTGGCGAGGTAACGGAATCGTCTATTCGCCGGCTCCTTGTTAACATCGGTTTAGAAAACGCTGAGGATCTGATAAAAGTTCGTGAAGCGGATCGTATTGGTTCAGGCAGACCAAAGGCAGTTCCTTACAAGCTCCGCCACATGAAATACATAATCGATAAAGTATCCCACGACCCAATCTCAGTAAAAATGCTTAAGATCAGAGGAGAAGATATAATGGAAGGGCTTAAGATTAAGCCCGGACCTAAAATCGGCCTCATACTAAATTCTCTTCTGGCCGAAGTCCTTGATGACCCATTAAAAAATAAAAAAGAAAACCTAAAGAAAAGGATACATGAACTGGACAAGAAATCGCCCGAAGAGCTGAAGAAGGCCTTGGAAAAAATAGAAAAAGCCGTCAAAGAAGAAGAAAAAGAAAGAATGAAGAAATATTATGTTTAAAGTTACGACATATCATAACTTTCGACGTATCCAAAAAATTGCATAAAAAAATAAGAATAAAAAGATTTGATAAGAACTTGCCACTGCCACAATACAAAACTGCCGGAGCGGCGGGGTTCGACTTGTCAGCCAGAGAAAAAACTACTATCAAGCCACGAGCTATTGGCTACGTCCCTCTTAATGTCGCGGTTGAAACGCCAAGAAATCATTTTTTCGTGCTAGCCGTAAGAAGTTCGACTCATAAAATTGGTCTGATGCCGGCCAATGGCATTGGGATAGGTGACTCAGATTTCAGAGGTGATAAAGATGAGTATAAAATTGCATTGTTGAATTTTACAGATAAGCCCGTCACCGTAGAAAAGGGGACAAGGATTGCCCAAGGATTGATTGTAAAGCACATCAGGGCTAACTGGCAGGAGGTGCCGAAAATGAAAAGTAAAACCCGCGGAGGATTCGGAAGTACAGGACATAAACAATATCGGACCGTGGTGTAACAGTAACATGCGCGATTCGGGTTCGTGCGACTTCGGGTGCAAATCCCGACGGTCCGACAATCGAATTTGACTAAACACACTTTTAATATATAATACGGTCAGTTCTCCTTTATTCTGGGGTAGTACTTGGGATTAGTTATCCAATTTCAAAGAAGAACCATAGAGAGGGTGTTCTCTAAAACTCATATTACAATCGCAAAAGAAACTGAATTTCGTCTTAATGGTCGCAAATTAAACCTGCTTGGCGTTAGTCCTGGAGTCGGCACATGTTCCGATATTTGGGGAATAGACATCGCTGTTTTAGAGCAAAATTCAGAAACTAAGCCAGTCCATCCTTTGGTTTTTCCGATTCATTGTCAGGGTCTGGTTCTTCTACGAAATCTTCTCCCCGACGAATACGAAGATCAGAAAAAATCTAAATGGTATGTTGGACAACCTTTGTTAATGATTGCGGGTTTGGAAAAAAAAGAGGAGGGATCGCAGAACAACCTAATAAATCTGAAATTGAATGGACGCAAATCAAGCTATGTCCATTTGGTGTAATCAGCCGACGGGCTGATTTTTATTTGATAAAACAAGCAGACATTGCTATAATCCCGAACATGATAAAAAACAATGGAAAACATCTCTTAACCTCGGAGTCGGTTACCGAAGGTCACCCAGATAAAATGGCTGATCAAATTTCTGATGCAATTCTTGATGAAATATTAAGACAGGATCCATATGGAAGAGTCGCAGTTGAAACCTTACTCACAACTGGCCTAGTAATAATCGCCGGAGAAGTTACAACCAAAGCATCTTTTAATGTCCCGGATATTGTCCGAAAAACAATCAGAGATATTGGCTACACGAATTCCGATTACGGTTTTGATTCTGAAACTTGCGGGATACAGGTATCATTACAAAAACAATCTCTTGATATAGCCCAAGGTGTAGGTCGCTACCGCCAGGAAAAGCCAGAACTGGTTGGAGCGGGGGATCAGGGCATAATGTATGGTTACGCCATAAATGAGACGAAAGAGCTAATGCCCCTACCCATAGTTCTTGCCCATAATTTAAGCCGCCAACTGGCAAAGGTCAGAAAAAACGGAACTTTAAAATATCTCCGGCCAGACGGTAAAGCCCAGGTCACCGTGGAATATATTGATCAACGTCCGGTTAGAGTTCACACGATTTTAGTATCAACCCAACACGCTCCGGAAATAAACATGGATCAACTTAGAAGAGACATGATAGATAAGGTAATTAAAAAAATTATTCCCAGAAAATTAATCAACAAAGAGACTAAAATTTTGATAAATCCAACTGGCAGATTTGTTACGGGCGGGCCCCACGGCGACACCGGACTAACCGGCAGAAAAATAAT
>CAZCYM010000127.1:952-2624 GCA_964502945.1 uncultured Candidatus Saccharibacteria bacterium | reverse complement strand
CGCGTTTTACCGTTAAACTACCCAGGAATATTTAATAATCTTATACGATTTTTAAGAGATTTTCTGAAATTTGACATGTGGATAGCCGCCATGCTATACTGATATCAAGAATGGTAAGTCTGCTACGATCGAGATTGTTCGTGGCTCCGAAGAGCTCCCGCAAGGGGGCTTTTCTATTTGTATAAATCCTGATAATATCTACTTCGTGGATCAAGGGCCGAGTCCGAGCGATTCTCGGGAGTGGACTTACCATTCTGCTCTAGGGGTTTGACTCCCCCTCGGTCCACACCAAAAAGTCTTGACTTAAGTGTCAAGACTTTTTGATTTGTTGTAAAAAACTATTTTGATATAATGTATCATTATGGACAAATATTTTTTGTATGCTCGCAAATCAACAGACGTCGAAGATAAGCAAGTTTTATCTATTGAGGCTCAAGTTACAGAATTGCGCGCTTATGCTCAAAGTGAAAAATTAGAATTATCGAAGAACTCATTGAAAAGCAATCGGCCAAAGTTCCAGGACGATCCATTTTCAACGAAATGTTGTCTCGCATTGAGAAAGGTGAGGCTAGTGGAATAATCGCTTGGAATCCCGACAGATTAGCACGCAATTCTGTTGATGGCGGAAAAGTTATTTATCTTTTGGACATCGGAAAAATAACCAGTTTAAAATTCCCAACATTTTGGTGTGATAATACGTCGCAAGGCAAGTTCATGCTAAATATTGCTTTTGGCCAGAGCAAGTATTATATTGATTCTCTTTCGGATAATACCAAAAGGGGTCTTCGCCAAAAAGTTCGTCGCGGAGAATGTCCCGGCCTGGCTCCTTTTGGATATATTAATGACTCGAGAACCAAAACAATAGTTGTAGATAAGAAAAGGGCGGCCATAGTTCGCAAGGTATTTGAGCTCTATGCCAAAAACCGAAGCCGTTTTGAAGATATCTCAAACTTTTTGGCGAAGCAGGGTATATTATCAAAAAGCGGTAAATATCTTCATCGAGATAGAATATCATTTATGCTGGCTAATCCTTTTTATTACGGCCATTTTAGATATTCAGGAGAAGTTTATGAGGGCAAACACCAACCCATTATATCAAAAACGCTTTTTGATAAAGTCCAAGAAGTATTGAAACAGAGAGGAAGACCTCAGAAACTACACAAAGAACCACAAGCATATTGCGGATTATTAAGATGCGGAAGTTGCGGGATGATGGTTACTGCTGAACATAAAATCAAAAGACAAAAGAATGGCAATATTCATAATTATACTTATTATCGCTGTTCTAAAAAATCGAAAACAATAAGATGTAACGAAAAGCCGATCCGACAAGAAATATTAGACAAACATATTTCCTCTCTGCTTCAAAAATATTACCTCAAAAAAGAATGGGCAGACAAGATGAGAGAAATGCTGGAAAAAAATAAAACTGAAGCTATTAACTCCTCGGTCATTTTTATTCAAGAAGCCCGAGAACAAATGCAAATAATCAAAACCAAACTTCAACGGCTTCTTGATTCATATTTGGACCAAGATATTGAACGTGAGATATATACAGCCAAGAAGTCAGAGTTAATGTCAGAAAAGAAAACTCTTGAAGAAAAAATAGCCAATCTTGAGAGGAGACAAAATGCTTGGATAGAACCTATGTCAGAATGGATAGAAAAGGCGG
>CAZCYM010000127.1:0-942 GCA_964502945.1 uncultured Candidatus Saccharibacteria bacterium | reverse complement strand
CCTCAACAAAATCGCACAAGATAATGATCTTTATCAGAAAAAGGCTATCGCCAAAGAAATCTTCGGATTGAACCTCCTCTTGACCAACCGCGAGACCCGCCTTGGCGGGTCGAGCGGAAGTCAGAATTCAGATTTTATGCCCACAACTCAATGGGCGGCCGTTTCGGCCGCCCATTCCCAAGTCGGGATTTTTGATGACTGTCGTATTTCTGCGCGGTGGACGGGATTTGAACCCGCGATCTTCTGCGTGACAGGCAGACGCTTTACCGGGCTAAGCTACCACCGCAATTTTAAAATAATTCTCAAATATATTCTTTTTTCTGTCTAAATACAATGTCCCGCTATCTTTATACATAAAATTATACAATCTAAGACTATCTTTAATTGAAAAACATAATCTATAACCTTGGGCGCAGAATAACGTTCCACCTTCAATAATAGAGCATCTTTTTAATACATTCTTGAGTTCTTCCAGAAATAGTCTACTTCCTGAAGTAAAACCAGTTATAATAACTTTACTCTTAATTCTCCGATCCTTTCTCTGATATTCCGAGATAGAAACATGCCCGTCACCATCAAAGTACCCCCGAATAAAATGTCCTAGAAATTCTTTAGGAATTTTAGGCATTTGTAAAACTAGGCTTTTATTTGGTACAAGCCCCAGCATGAGAAGATCGTTAAACATAATCTTGCTACCAATTTGTAAACGATATGCCCTTTTCCACTTAGGATTTAGCTTAGATCGATCCCTAAGTGAAATTTTATGACTAGATTTTAAGGCAGTTTTTATATATTGTATTATCTCTTTATCAGTAGAATAAAATTCGAGATAACATCCTCCGTTTTTATGCTTCATCATATTCCCGTCTGCCGTAAAAAATCCAAAAACATAAGCCATTTCTGGTGACCATTTTTTAAAGAAATCGTCATTTTTGGCTTTAA
>CAZCYM010000126.1:0-2666 GCA_964502945.1 uncultured Candidatus Saccharibacteria bacterium | reverse complement strand
TTAGATAACAAAGTTTTCCCCTTCGACGGATTCGACAAGCTCACCGTGGTGAGGAACTCGAACCACTGCTCAGGGAAATCAATGTTCTCTGCCTGCCCTGCTAGTTGGTTTTCAGAGCTTTGATTTGGTTCAGTAAGTCTGAAAATCCAAGACAATTTAGGCGTTCCATTAACAATGTCGTGATTTTATTTTATAAGGATTTAGTGTATTCTAATAGTGACCGCTTATCACCACAGTGATTTTATTTTCTTAAAAAAATGGAAGATGCTACCAAATTTTCTTGGCAGGATATAGATGAATTAGGTGAAAAATTAGTTAATGCAATCAGGGCTAGTGGGTTTAAGCCGGATTATTTAGTTGGTATAACAGTTGGTGGACTTGTCCCCCTGGCCCTACTGGCTAAGGGACTCGGTATAAATAACATTATTACCGTTTCTGCTAATTCTTACGATAGAAAGAAGCAGAAAGTTCTTAATATAACCTATTTGCCTAAAATAGACCTAAGTAACAAGAAGATACTTCTGGTTGATGAGATTGCTGGAACGGGAGAAACTTTAAAACAAATTTCCAGAATATTCATTGATGATTACAAGGTTGGTGTGCTAAAAACTGCGGTTATGATTGTCAGTAGAGAGGAGTGTACTTTTCGGCCCGACTTTTCTGTTCTGGAGGTAAGTAAGTGGATAGTTTTTCCCTGGGAGAAGAATAGCTCCTAAAAATAAATGATAACAGTATCGCTGGGGTAGTTCAGTGGTAGAACTCAATTATCAACAGAATGTAGTTTACCATAAATATGTTTTTTGTTAAAATATATTTATGGAATTCTCTAAAGAAATACTCAACGAATTTTATACAGAAAGAAAAAAGTCTGTTTCAGAAATCGGAGCTGTCTTTAAATGTTCTGAAAATAGAATAAATTACTGGTTAAGAAAATTTAATATTCAAAAAAGATCTTTGTCCGATGCAATGTACTTGAAGAATAATCCTAGTGGAGACCCATTTTTAATAAAAAATCCGAAGACACTAGAAGATGCCATATTAATGGGTTTAGGACTAGGCCTTTATTGGGGTGAGGGCAACAAGAAAAACAAAAATTCGATAAGATTGGGAAATACAGACCCTAAGTTAATTTCCAAATTTATAGAATTTCTAACTAAGATATTTGGAATTAGAAAAACTAAGCTAAGATTCGGCTTACAGATTTTTAACGACATGTCTCCGACTGATACTTTAAAATTTTGGTTGAAAGAATTAGGAGAATTTGATATAAGTAAAGAGCAGTTTTTTAAAATTACTGTTACTCCTGCTAGATCCCTCGGTAATTATAGGGAAAAATCTAAATTCGGAGTTCTTACGGTACATTTTGCTAATACAAAACTTAAAAAAATAATAGATAGTATGTTGCCGTTGTAGCTCAGTGGTAGAGCAACTCCATGGTAAATAATATTGCCCACTATTAAAGCAATTTTTTAGTGAATCCCGAATAACGGTTAAAGTCCATCACCATTTTTATAAAAATGGTGATGGGTGAGACCGTCCCGTCGTCGCTCAAGCTATGGCGGGCGAACGACTGACAAGGGGTCCCGCCAAGGCGGGATAAGATACAGTCTAATCCCCTAGGTAACTATGGGTATACCATGAAGGAGTAGGTCGTCGGTTCAATCCCGACCAACGGCTCCAGTTTTGTAGAAAAAGATACGGAAGACCCAAGAGCGTGGGACGCGCGATCAGTTTTTAAAAAGCAAGAGACCTTTTTTATGGTCGCCGGGTGTAACGAGGCGGTAGCGTGGCTTTAGTATATTGATAGTTTTTTTGTGGACAAAAATATTTTTACTAAAATCTTGCATGCAGTATAATAGAATATATGGATCCCGTTAGAAGTGCCCTAATGGGTATGCAAGTTAAGGTAGTGGCATAGCAAAATAATTGTGATTCTTCTACTGTATCATGGTTAGTCCATGCGAAGCGAAGCATCGCCTCTAACGGGATGGATCAATCGCCCACACCCATTGTTGCAATGAATCCAACGCCGAATCCGGCGTCAAAAAAGAACTTAATTTTTATTGTCGTTGGACTTCTTATTCTTGTTGTTGCCGGGAGCAGTTTTTGGTATTGGTCAAGAACAAAGACCGAGGTTGGTCCGTCTGAATCTGCGGAGCGACAAGAACAGAAGCCGCAAGAACCAGAGAAACTGCAAGAGAACGTAGGAGGTGGACTCGGAGCAAGTATTTATGAAAAATCCCAAAACCCTATTGTAGACAAACTGCCGGAAACTAATCCCTTTGGAAAAGCGCCGATTAATCCACTTAAATCTGTTTATACTAACCCCTTTGAATAGTGGTTCTATTAATTTATCATAATGGCAAAGGCTTCCTCTAATAAATTTCTTACAATCTTAAGCCTTATAATCGCGGTTTTATTTATAACGGGCGCATATGTTTTTGCCGCCTATGATACCAATAAAGAAAAAATAAGTCAGATCAAGCTTCCAGTTGCAGAACTTGGCAATTGCAATAGTTTTGACGAGTGCAAGACTTATTGCAATAAGGACGAGAATATTCCTAAATGTCTGCGTTTCGACATTAAAAATCTTTATTCCAAAGAAGATGCCCAGGATGCAGAGCGCCTTTTAAATTTAATGGACGAATCAGGTTTGCCAGGAAAGT
>CAZCYM010000125.1:0-2691 GCA_964502945.1 uncultured Candidatus Saccharibacteria bacterium | reverse complement strand
TTGAGCCCTGGCTGTAGGAATCAAAACCGCATCTTATAGTAACATTGTTCTATAAATAAGTCAAAAACATTGACGGGTAGGGCGAGTGAATGATTTCCGTTCCATTTTCGAGACCTTTGCGGAGAGATAGCTACCTGCCTGCCGGCAGGCAGGTTGTTTGTCTAGCCCGGAGCATCGGTTGAGAGAATGGGGAGGAAACCAGTAACGAGCGAAAATTTGCATAAAAATTGAATCTTTGATACAATGTAATCATAAATTTAGTATTTAATGTAGTTTAGTAATTTTTATGAACGAAGGGAATTACTTAACTTATCAAAACAATGTTTTCAAGTCTAAGTCCGCTAATAGCGGCGATTTCAGCGTTAATTCCAGGAATCATTATCGGTTATCTCGCCCGGCATGTAATATCTAGTCGAAGCGCCAGTCAGGCCGAATCAAAGGCCCAAACAATTCTCGCCGACTCAAAAGCCAAGTCTCAGGATATTCTCCTTGAAGCAAAAAATAAGGCCATCGAGATATTAGAAGAAGCTAAGAAAGAAGAAAAAAACCGTAATGTTCAGTTGGGCAAGATAGAGAATTTGCTTACTAAAAAAGAAGATGAACTAGAATCGCGAGCCAAAGAACTAAAAACCGAAAAAGAAACTTTAATTTCTAAAGCCCAAGAGGTGTCTAACTTGAAGGTGGAAGTAGAAAAAAATAGACAAAAACAAATAGTTGAGCTTGAGAGGGTTGCCAGTTTAACCAGAGAGCAGGCCCACACTGAGCTTTTTAATAAAGTAGAAGAAGATTCCAAGGACGAGCTTTATAAAAAAATGATAAAGCTTGAGCAGCAGAATAAGGAAGAGATTGATAAAAGAGCAAGGGAAATTGTTACTACTGCGGTTCAGCGATATGCGGCTTCTCAAATATCTGATGCTATGTCGACAGTGGTTAGTCTTCCGTCAGATGAACTGAAAGGTAAAATTATAGGAAAAGAAGGGAGAAATATCAAAACCATAGAGCGATTAACTGGCGTTGATGTAATTATTGATGATACGCCTGAAGCTCTAATAATCTCCGGATTTGATCCAGTTAGACGGCAGATAGCCAAATTAGCTCTCGACAAACTTATTGCTGATGGTCGAATTCACCCGGCCAAGATCGAAGAAATGGTTGAAAAAGCAAAGAATGAAATAAACGACAAAATAAAAGAGGCGGGGGAAGCGGCCTTGTTTGAAACTGGTATTGGTGCAGTTGATCCAAGATTGACTTATTTCTTGGGACGATTAGCTTTTCGAACTAGTTATGGCCAAAATGTTCTTTTGCACTCGATTGAGATGTCTCATATTGCGGCGATGATTGCCTCTGAACTGGGAGCCGATGTAAGCGTTGCCAGGAAGGGCGCCTTATTTCACGATATAGGAAAAGCGGTTGATCATGAAGTTCAAGGAACCCATGTTGAAATTGGTCGTAAAATTCTTCAGAAATTTGGGATGGATGAAAAAGTTATTCGAGCGATGGAGGCTCATCATGAAGAATTTCCATATGCGACTCTTGAATCTAGAATAGTTCAAACAGCCGATGCTATATCTGGTGCCCGACCGGGAGCCAGAAGGGATACCGTCGAGATCTACATAAAACGCCTAGAAGAACTCGAAAGAATTGCCAAATCATTTGAAGGCGTAGAGAAGTCGTATGCCGTTCAGGCAGGTAGGGAGTTGAGAATTTTTGTTACGCCCAATCAAGTTGATGATTTGGGAGCCCTCAAGATGGCTAAAGACATTGCCAAAAAGATAGAAGAAGAAATGAAGTATCCGGGGGAGATAAGGGTTAATGTTATTCGCGAAACTAGGGCGGTTGAATATGCTAGGTAAACCGAATGAGATCAACTGATTTTCGACACGCCTCCGGTCGGATAACTCTTCCATGAGTTACTCGACCTCAGCTATATTCGCCCCTCTGATCACCCAATGATGGACTTCGTCCGATATTATATCATTGGGTGATCTCGGGGTCTCAAATGTCTCTAATCAGTCAATCTCATTCGGTTTTTATTCAAAACAAAAAGCCAGGGACTGCATCCCTAAAACCTAGGTATTTTGAGGGATTTGTGCTGAGTTTATCGAAGCATTATCAACACCCTATTGCATTTTTCTTATAAAACCTAGATAATTAAAGGGTTACTATAATTCTACGAGGTCGATTAGAATTTTCATTTAATTTAGAACGCAGCTGGTCAAGAGGGTACTCGCCAAATTTTAATGCGAGAGCGGCCAGCAAATTATACACATGCCAATAAAAAAAGGACAGCTAGCTGAAAAATTAGCTGAAAGATTCAATGTTTCCAAGAAACAATCGGGCGAATGGCTCGATGGTTTTACCGATGTAATAACCGATTATCCCCGCAAGGGAGAGAAGGTAAATATCACTGGTTTCGGTATTTTCAAGGTTGCTGATAGAAAAGCTCGAGAAGGTAGGAATCCGAAGACCGGGGAAACTATCCACATCGCAGCTTCAAAAAAGCCCAGATTTACTCCGGGCAAATTGCTCAAGGAAGCAGTTAAGAAGTAGAATTATTAGTTGCTAGCGACTAATAATTAACACTATACACAAACCCCCCTATCTGCCAGCTGGCGAAGGGGGTTTTGTAATGGAACGTCAGTTTGACCAATAAAAAAAATAAGAATATAACAAAGATAGACTTGGTACTTT
>CAZCYM010000124.1:0-2694 GCA_964502945.1 uncultured Candidatus Saccharibacteria bacterium | reverse complement strand
ATCAGGTTTTTTTCATGGACGGCAACTGGACTTTAGAACTAAAAACGAGGAAAATTAAGAAATAAAGATGAATAATAATACACTAAAACATTTTCTGGAATTTAGTACTTACACGTATCCTGGCTTATATCAGGAAAAGTTGAAAAAAGAATTACCTGATAACATTCGAGAAATTGGCCTCTTGGTACGAAAAGGTCTGGTTCATCGTTCAACTATGGAAATGGGTAACGTCGGTACCAATACGGACATGAGATTTGGTGATATGACCCAAATGCCCTGGTGGCGTCAACCCGAAGATGACTATTTGGTCACAGCAAGTGCTATGCTAGCCGAGCTCTACCGACGAGACCCAAGAGGATTTGTGCAAGATCGTGCCCCAGAGAACAAGTTAGTTTTAACTTGTCGATTTACCGCAGTCCTTATGGCTAGCATCTTGAAATCAAAGGGCATTCCCACAAGATGCCGGGCCGTACACCACTATGCTCCATATTTTGATGACTCTTTAGGCAAGGTTAGTGCCGATCATTGGATCAATCAGTATTGGAACAAGGATGAGAACAGATGGGTAACGATTGATGTTGATGGTAGCTTGAGCGTCATTGATAAACAATATGATCCTTATGATATGCCCGTCAGCTCTTACGACTTTCCGGCTGATGCTTGGCTTGCGATAAAGAATAAAGAAGTAGATCCGAATTATTTTTACAACGGCGACGGAACACGAGGAGCGATTGTAGTGCTCTGGTCGCTCATCTACGATTTTCACTCACTTATGAACGATGAGATTCTCTACACCCACATCCCTTCTTTTGGCCAACCTGAACGATTCCAAAATTTGAATGAAGAAGAAAAATCAAAGATAGATAATCTAGCCCACCTCATGCAGAAGCCGGATGAAAACTTTGATGAATTGAAAAAGATTTGGGAATCTGACAAGGATTTCAGACTGCTTAGAGGGGGTTTATTATGACTCAAAAGTTATGAATTATTACCTTAGTTTTTTAATGGGAGCCAGTGGTGTTCAAGATAGCGACCTTGAAGCTCTTAGCATTGAAATCGTAGACAAAGATTCCGATGGAGATAGGAAGTTAAAAATCCCGGAAGCAAATCTATCTGCTTATCTTTACTTAGTAAAATCAGGACTCAATCCGGGTTTCTGGAATGAAGTTGTGGGTGCCCAAGATATAATTTTTATCTTTAAATTTAAAGACGGAGTTATTAAAGAATATAAACTATCTCCAGATAATGAAAGAGAAATAGACAAGCTATGTGCCGAGTTTAACAATGAATCACCCGACAAAACCGCCAATGTCTATAAATACATATCGGACAATAAATTTTATCACGATTTTATGACAAAATATTATTCCGATATGATTAACAGATAATTTATGGAAAATAGAACAGATCCGCTACTTTATATAGATAAAGACAAAAATGTTCGTGTAGCTGAATCCTCAAAAGAAGGTAAGGGTGTTTTTGCCAAGAGGAATTTTAATAAAGGAGACGTCGTTTTAGAAATAGACGATACCCATGTTATTGAAGACGAGAATGCGCTGACTCCAGAGCAACATGCATACGATCTAGACTACTTAGAAGACAAGATAGTCCTCATGCAAAGTCCCGAGAAGTTTATTAATCATTCCTGTGACCCAAATACCTACACAAAGACTGAACATGGTATCAGGAGAGTCATAGCGATGCGTGATATTAAAGAAGGGGAAGAGATCACCTACGACTACTCAATGAACGGAGATAACGATGGAACGTTCCCTTGCCGTTGTGGCAGTAAAAAATGCCGTCAAATATACCAAGGCAATTTCTTTAAGCTGCCCAAAGAACTCCAAATTCACTACCTGCCTTATTTAGATAGCTGGTTTAAAAATAAGCACAAGGACAAGATTAATGCACTAGAAAGGCAATAAGCTCTACTATGATTTCATAATGGAGTATTGCACTGATTAACTGATAAATTATAGATATGGATAAAAAGTTTAAAGAATTTTTAGAGATAAACCAAGAGCTTAATAAGCAAAATGTTGTGCCTGTAATTTATGGCTCTCTTGGGCTTTATCATCTAATAGGTAAACAGATAGACGAGATTGGAGATATCGACATTGTTGTTCCTAATTCTTATGTAGCAGATAAGTTCGGTGAGTTAAAAAACATGATGATAGGCGTTGGATACAGTCAAGACCCTAACTATATGCATGAATTTACTAAGGGCGAAGGACAAATAGGGTTTGAGCCGGAGAGCGATTTGGTGGAACTAGGCATTGATGTTCATAATCTAAAAATTACCGAAAAGGATGGCGCTAAATTTAAAGAATTATCTGCGAGTGATTATTTGAAAGTTTATAATAGAAACCTAAAAACATGGGAAAAGAAGGTAGAGAGCATCAAAAAGAAAATCACGGCTCTAGAAAAAATAAAGAACTAAAATCAAATGAGCACTCAATCTGGAAAAATTGGTAGACACAGATTTCATGGTGACCCAAAAAGATTTGAAGTAATCACTGATTTTGTAATTTCTAAATATGGTAAAAAAATTAAATACATAGCGGATGTTGCCGGAGGCAGGGGCATGCTTACCAGAATGTTAAACAAGAAAAATTATGAAGCCGAAGTAGTAGACCCAAGAGGCTGGGCATTAAAGGGAGTTCCAACTCGCGAAGAAGAGTTTAATTCGGAAAT
>CAZCYM010000123.1:0-2702 GCA_964502945.1 uncultured Candidatus Saccharibacteria bacterium | reverse complement strand
ACTTTTTTCTCCCACAATCTTTGTACCTCTATTGTCATGCAGAGCGCCAGCTAAAATCTCTGAAGCCGAAGCTGAACCGCCATTTAATAGTATGATGGTCGGATAAATTTTAAGCGACCCATTGCCCCGACTCTTAAATTCCTGCCTAGTTCCATCTTTAAATTCTTCCATTGTTACAATCTGGTTGTCATTCAAAAACCAACCAGCCAGATTTATTGCCGAATCAAGTAGCCCGCCAGGATTATTTCGTAGATCAATAATAAGCTTAGTTGCCGATGATTTAAGAACTTCTCGTGAAGCTTTTTCAAATTCTGAATCAATGTTCTGGTTAAAGGTGTGTATCTGCATATAAGCTACATTGCCTTCTAGTAACTCCCACTCAAGAGATGGAATTTTAATTGTATCTCTTATTAATTCTATATCTTTAGTATCACCGTTACTAGAAATTGTAAGAATAACCTTTGTTCCTTTCTTACCACGAATCATGCTTACCACTTCTTCAATAGATAAATCGGTTATTGGTTTAGCATCTACTTTTAGTATTTTGTCACCGGCTTTTATCCCTGCTACATATGCTGGCGAGTCTTTGATTGGAGCAATCACAGTAACAAAATCATTACGCTTGCCTATCTCTATACCAACTCCGCCAAAAGCTCCTGATATTTCTTCCTGAAATTTTTGGCTTAAAACCGGTTCAAAAAATACCGTATAAGGATCACCAATACTTTTGACCATGCCCTCAATCGCCCCATACAACATTTCCTGTTTATCTAATTTACCGGGATTAACATATTTCTCGTGAAGAGTATTCCAAATCTCCCAAAACAAAGCAAAATCAACCTCTTTCGGCTGACCAAGACTACGGTTAACAAGCTCCATTAAAACAGGCGCAGAATCATTTGTCTGCCAGTTAGAAAACCAAAAACCACCTCCGAAACCAATTCCAAGAGAAAGAATGATAATTAAAATGAGCGTTTTTCTACCAAGCGATCTCATAGTCTTAATTTTATTGAGAAAAACTTTTTGCCCAGATTCCATGTTTTCGGAAGTATTTAATCGCATCAATTAAGTGCCAGCGTGTTTCTTTTTTAATTATATCAAAAACATCTAACCTTCCTTTCGAACCGCGCCGATGATAGTGATACATCCGAGCTTCTGGAAAATAAATTACTTTATAGCCATTTTCCCAGAATCTATGGGCCCAGTCAACTTCACTCATATATAAAAATAGGTTTTCGTCCATCGGGCCAATAGCATCCATGGCCTTTTTGGTAGTCATAAGAGCCGAACCCATTATCCAATCAACTTCTGATATTTTAGTTTTATCTTTGTTACTAGTTAAAAAACGATTAAGTTCTTTCTTGGCCCAGGGTAATAAATTTAAAAAAGTCCTTCGGTAAAGAATGGTTAGGGGACTATAAAAAGCAAAGGATGAGTTCTGTATGCTTCCATCAAAATTTAGTAGTTGAGGGCCAAGTAAACCAATTTTTGGATTTTTACAAATAAAATTCGTCATTCCTTCTATACTGCCTTTTAAGGGAATGATGTCTGGATTAATAATTAACACGACCTCGCCCCGACTTGCTTTGATACCCTCGTTCACACCTCTTGTATAACCAATGTTATTCTCAAAACATACAGACTCTACTTCTGTAAATTCGGAAATTATATTTCTAGTCTCTACACTACTGGCAATATCGACTACGATTATCTCTTTTTCAAAACCTGGTTCTAGTGTTTGAATAAGTGATTTAAGACACAATCTCAATAGCGGAGGATTCTTAAAATTTACAATTATAATTGAGAGCAAAGCTCATGTATCATGTATCATGTATCATGTATCAACTTAATTTTGTTACATGTTATATGCTACATGAATTAGTTTTCTATTGAAGGACTTCTTGAAATATTTGTTTTATCTGCAAAAAATTATCTCCGTTCGGCAATAAAACATATAGGTTTCCGACATCGGTCTGGATATGACTTTCATAAACAAGGTTTTCGGTTGTTATGACATATCTTTTTACTTTTTCACCAGCTCCACCGAACTGTTTAGAAAGATCGAGTAAGCTGCCGGTATCCCAAATATTAAGGTCTGTCTCAATGTTAGATCGAATAGTATTCAGAATGTAAAGGGTTTTAATGGGATCTGACAATAAATTCAGAGTCATTATTTTATCCTTCACCGCCATTATCACTTTTTGCTGACGCTGAGCCCTGTCAAAATCGCTTGAAGAAAACCGAGAGCGTGCGTAATAAAGAGCGTTTTCTCCATCGAGATGGTTGGTGCCGGCCGGCAGAGAAAATTCATATCCCCATTGCTGTTTTTCCGAGAACGGCTTATCAAGAGTTACGTCTATACCACCAAGATCGTCAATTATTTTTTTAAAAGACGAAAAGTCTAGCACGATGGCACTATCAATATATATGCCGGTAATACGAGATAATAATTTTTTAGTAAAACCAATGCCATTTTTTCTTAAAATCCCTATCTCGTAAGCCGAGTTTATTTTATCCTTTTTCTCACCATAAATTCTTATGTACAGATCGCGAGGAATTGAAACCATTGATGTTTTTCCGGTTTTTTTATCGTAACTTATAATCATCACCGTATCGCTCAGAAGGGCTCCGGTTTCTTCGGCATCTTCGCTGTCTTCCCCGCGAATTCCCAAAACTAACAAATCCCACCTATCATCTTCCGG
>CAZCYM010000122.1:0-2712 GCA_964502945.1 uncultured Candidatus Saccharibacteria bacterium | reverse complement strand
TCTTTTCTCTGGTAGCGTTGAAGTATGACCAAACAACGGCCATCGCCATAACCATCGTTTTACCCGAACCAGTAGCCATCTTAAACGCATACTTGGCCCACTTGTCCGCGCTTGGGTCAATCGGGATATGCGCTTCTAATTTTTGAGCAAGCTGATATAAACTGCGTCCCTGTAATACTTCAAAGCAAAAAACGAGGTGTTCCATCGCGGCTCGTTGTGCTGGATAAAAAGTGAAGGTTGAGCCGTTTGATAACTGATGCTCCTCTGAAAACCACCAATCCAAAAGCCGCCGTGTTGTTTCGGATGTTCCTTTATATCCATCATCCCGCCACGCTTTAACTAACGGCCGCAAAGCGCGGACAAGCGGAAGATTTGATTGATTGTTTGATTGCTTCTCCATACAGTCCCTTAAATAATTTTTACATTTACTCTTGAACGAGAAAGGCACACACCATTATTTACCGCAAAACATTCAACATAGTGGTCTCCAATGTATTCGGTGCGCTCTGGGTCATTTCTTGTTTGATTAAGTGTAATTTCACCCCTCGGTTGTTCACAACTATCACTATTCCTAACTTTCCATCTATACTCATCAGCAGAAGTATTATCTTTTCTTATTGAGAACTTGATATGTCTAGATTTGTTAACCCCACGCGTTAGCCCTTTCTGTAATTGCGGGGTCTCGGTCAACCACCCAGCCGAATAGCCGGGGAGTTGTCTTACAAAACCATCCGCCTTGAATGTCAAAGCGGGGTCGGTAAAAATTCTTATATTAGAATCAAAAAGAAATTCCTCTTGGGGTTTTCTTTTGTAAAATAGTATTTTGAGTAGCTCCGCCATGGAATCGGATTCTCTTAGGTTCTCTAACTTAACTAGAAAACCATCTCTAGCGTATTTAATTTTTTCCTTTTGTTCTTCAGTAAATTGAGCTAGATAGTCGTCTATAGATTTACCATTATTGGCTCGGTCTCTTATTTGATTTAGGGTATTGATTACTTCGGGTAGCTCGGTGAAGAATCTGAAAACTGCGTCAAATATTTCTAGCCGTTCATTGCCTTGAAAAAATCTCGTAATCACTTGTTCTAGGTGAAAAGATTTTAGCTTTAGAGCTTTGTCCGCCTCCTCTAAATTACTTCTCCATTTTTTGATAATTTTGACTGTTTTTCTAAACTCACCGGCAGTTGCTTCGTCAACTACTTTAGCAATCACAATGTAGCCGCGCGGGTCTGATGAAATCCATCCTATCTCTCTATGTTCTGTGGCATTCCGTTTGTAATACTCCGTCCTGTTTTTTCCGCGTCTTTCCCTAACGACTTCCGGCACTTTATATACATCTTCGCTGAATTCGTTTCTGGAGAAAGCATAGGCGGGCACTATGTCAACCGAAAAATGCTCTTGGCCACCTTGCGAATAAGAAACTGTTATAGAATGTGTCTGTGAAAAAACTTCTATTTCATAATTGGTCGGGTTTTTATATTCTTGTCTTATTTTTGTGGCCAATTGTTGTAGTGCGCTTGATGGGTCATGACTGCGCTCATTCCAATTACCCAAGACATACAATATGTCTAGATCGTGAACGGGAGTAATTGCCGTAAAACGAGGATATGACCCAATCTGTATACAATTGCTTGTGCCGAGTAAATCATTGAAAGATTGATATATTTTACCGATAAAATCGCGCTCGTGCTGTTGTGGCGATATAGTACGAGCGTATTCTCTGAACTTGGAGTTAAACTTATCTTTTTTCATAACTTGTTGTTATCAAAGTAGTGATAAGGTCATTAAGTAGCCGTCCTCTGAAATTTACAACTGCTGTATTTTCTTTCTCACCTATCGCCTTTAGCATTTGGTCAGGTATTTTTCTTCCTTCACCGGGATTAAATTCGGGAAAATAGAATATCATACCGGACGAACTTTTTTTGTCATTGAGCATTTGACGGATTTGTGATTCGTCAAACGATTGATAGTGGACAAGTATCAAGGAATGCTCTTTGACTTTTGATAAATGCTCCCTTGATATTGACTGAATATTACTGGCTCGGAAAATACCACTATCAACTAAATCCGACTTCAAACTATTGTAAATATCATTATCGGCCACGATTGCGATTTTTCTAACCCATCTACCTAAACCTAATCTCCAAAGGAGTGGCGTTATTCCAAGAACCCAGAAAATAAAAGTGATTAAAATAACCCCAACTGCGGCTAAAGTAAATAGACCTCCCACCACTATAAAAAACGGGTGATTAAAAAATTGATAAATCTGATTCATAATTTCGGTCATACTTTTACCTGAATTAGCTTTGTCGTATCGTTACCGAAAATATCAATAACTTTAACGAGGATATTGTATTTTCCGGCCTTTGGATAGGTGTAATCCATTGATAGCTCCAACTTCGGCTCTTTACGGGTGCGGTAGCGTTGATTCATATTGTGGAAAGTATCGTCCTCTTCCGTTTCTTCATCGTGTTGATTAAACATCCAATCAACTGCCCAGTAATCAATAAAGTCGCTCCAATTCTTAACCTTGTCTTTTACTTCCTCCGGCAATAATTCTGGATTCGGGATAATAAAATCTTTGAGCGAAATTGTTACGCGCCCCTTGTCCTGAGCCTTGTCGAAGGGTTCTATTTTCGGCACAACTTCCAAATACGCAAGTTCGTAAAAGTGTATATCTTCTTTCACTTTCGGGTCGCTTGCATTAAGCTCCAT
>CAZCYM010000121.1:0-2719 GCA_964502945.1 uncultured Candidatus Saccharibacteria bacterium | reverse complement strand
CCTTAAGAAGTATAAACCGAGCGGTATTTATATCATAGGCCAACAACCGCTTTTGACTCAAAAGAAATTAGTAATCACGGCCTCAGTGACAGGAGCAATCTTGGCAACATTTATACTTGCCAAAATGACATTCTTGCCATCGCTCCCTGTACCTTGGATTCAAAGCCAAGAAGATAAGATAGCTAGTGCCATCTTAAAAGATGTGAGGGCAAAATTAAAAACAGCTCAAGAATACAAAGATCAGAACAAAATTTTAGAAGTCAGAAAAACATTGTCAGAATCTCTGTCGACCATTGCTACGGCCAATAGCCAAGATGAAGATTTGCTAGCCGCCAAACGAAATGTTCTTGCATTGTTTGATCAGATCGATAAGGCCGTAGATGGATCGCCAAATCTTTTTAGGGAAGTTTCCGAAAGTCTAGGAGATGATTTTCAAGTTTGGTCTTTCACCTGGTCATTGGCTAAGGGCGAAATGAAAATTCAAAAACCAGAGATAACTGGAATGATGAGCTGGTATCCGTATCAGGACAACTTATATGTCTTGGCTTCAGATGGATTATTTAAAATAACGGACGCCGCCAAGGGTAAAACTAGCTCTGTAAAATGGCTCAATCAAGATGTCTTTCTACCGCCTCAATCAGTTCTTATCGCCATTGACAGTAAGATATATGTCCTGACTCAAAATGGATCTCTAGCAACTTATTATAAGGGCAGTAAAGAATCTGAAGTAAGCACTTCTATCCCCGTTAATTCCAATGGCGTTCTTCTCACAAATGCCGAATCAAGCTTTCTATACTTGATTGATAAAGCGCTGGGTAGAATATATGTTTTAACAAAATCTTCCGGTTCGCTGGAAAAAACTATCAAGATTAATAACGACCAACCGCTCTTGAGCGCTTCGATAACAGATAAGGGGATAATTTATTTACTCACCACGGACAAAAAAGTCTGGGAAGTCACTCCATAAAAGCGAGAGTAAAAACATCAATAATATAATTACAAAATGATTCAACCTGCCTAAGGCAGGTTGAATCATTTTTTATGTTCTTTTTCAATATCTTTTATATATTGGCAGGTTAATCTGGTAAAATAAAAAAGCGGCGAGATGCCGCTTAACCAGGGAGTTGTTTTCCTTCAACCTTCCAACTAAATTACAACCAGCCACTAGGACGGTTGCTAAAAAAATAGCTAAAAAAACCATCCGAACGTTTTCCTCTAGATTTTTGAGTGATAGCCCTGAAACAGGCTTCATCTATATAGTCCATACATTCCGAATTTGTACAGAACCAACGAAATTCCCTTATTTTGTTTCCTGTATTCTCGTCGTAACTTTCCAAGTTTTCAATCTCTCTTTTTATTTTTACATGCCCACAACGAGTGCAATACAAAGGTTTTTCTGACATGAAACCCTCCCTCAAAGAACCAACCAACAAGGAACAAGGAGTTGGTGTTAATTACGTTAGCAAATGTATTATTTTTTGTCAAGTCTTGTTAAAACCTCGGAAACAACCTACAATCATTTCTATGCCCAAAACTAAAAGCTCAGACAAAAAGATCGCACTCATAACCGGAGTCAACGGACAAGACGGCTCATATTTAGCCGAGCTTTTGCTTAAAAAAGGTTATGAAGTCCACGGCCTTATCCGCCGGGCCAGCACCATGAACCGGGGCAGGATAGACCACCTTAAATTAAAACTGCATTATGGCGACTTAGCTGATGAGGGCAGTATGAGAAAGATAATATATGACGTCCAGCCGGATGAAATATACAACCTTGCTAGTCAAAGTCACGTAAAAATTTCTTTTGATATTCCGGAATATACGGCTGATATAACCGGCGTCGGGCCGTTGAGAATTTTAAAAGCAATCAAAGATTTTCAGGAACATACCGATAAAAAAATAAAATTCTATCAGGCCAGCTCGAGCGAGCAATTTGGTTCCTCTCCTCCACCTCAAAACGAAAAAACTCCCTTCAAGCCCCAAAGTCCTTATGCCTGCGCTAAATTATTCGCCTATAATACAACTAAATTATATCGGGAAGCCTATGGCCTTTTTGCCGTTAACGGCATACTTTTTAATCACGAGTCAAGCAGACGCGGAGAAAACTTCGTCACTCGAAAAATAACCATTGGAGTGGCGAAAATAAAAGCCGGCCTTGAAAAAGAATTACGCTTAGGCAATCTCGACGCTAAGAGGGATTGGGGTTATGCCCAAGAGTATATGGAAGCTGCCTGGCTCATGATGCAACAGCCAAAACCGGATGATTTTGTTATCGGTACCGGAGAGACTCATTCGGTCAGAGAATTTGTAGAACTGGCTTTTAAAGAAGCAGGTCTGGGAGATTGGAAAAAATATGTCAAAATAGACAAGCAGTATTATCGCCCGGCCGAAGTGAATATTCTGGTTGCCGACACCAGAAAAGCAAAAAAAATTCTCGGCTGGAAACCCAAAACAAAATTCAAAGACCTGGTAAAAATAATGGTCTTGGCAGATCTTGAAGAGTTTAAACATTTAAATACTTAAACTTGAAATTTTTTTTAAACAAAAAATTTTTAGTTACCGGCGGAGCCGGATTTCTAGGCTCTTTTGTGGTGAAACAGTTAATGGAAAGGGGTGTGCTGGAAAAAAATATATCTATCCCCCGCTCAAAAGATCTTGACTTAAAAAAATGGGAAAACTGTGTAAAAGCAGTAAACGAACAAGATATAATCATTCACCT
>CAZCYM010000120.1:0-2756 GCA_964502945.1 uncultured Candidatus Saccharibacteria bacterium | reverse complement strand
CTGATGGAATGAGCGTTGGAAAAAAGTAAAGAAGTCTCGCCCACAAGTCTGTAGTTGATAATCCAACGGCTCTATAGAAAATCATGGAAAGAGACCAACCAATAATTGCTAATATCGTCCATTCAAACGCGATATTTGCTTTTGTGCGAGGCGCACGAAATTGCACAATAATAAAAAGTCCAACATTTATTAAAAACGAGAGGAAAACAAGAAAGTTTCTTATGTCCATGTTGGGCAGAATTTATGCAACTTTAATCCCTTCTGTAATTCTTGCTTGTGCAATTTGTCTTAATTCTGCCGGGGTTATTAATCTACCAAAGCTCTGTAAGGGGGCGGCATTGAAGCCTATTCTTCTTGCAAACTCGCCCATTTCTACTACCTTTTCTGGATCGGTTAGACGACCAATTGTCCGCTGCCCATAGTCTCCAGTTGCAGCCAGTGTCATAACCTCTGCCGCACAACCAAACTCTGAACCTCTTGGTAACCCATAATCAAAAGTTCTTTCTAGACCATCAGGCACTTGGGCAATTGGGTGAAGAAGAAGTGCACCGGCTCTTTTTGCTTCTTCCAGTAATACATTTACTGGTTGAGAATCATCAACAACAACAGTACCGGGGTTTAATAACTCATGCGTAATAAAAGGTTCCGGAGAAGTTGTTGCACAAATAACTAAATCTGCCCCTGAAAGAGCCTCGCCAATATTTGAGGTTACCTCAACATTGCCGCCGTTTAATTCACTCGCTAATCTGCGAAGTCTAATTACTTGCGAACTTTTATCATAAAGAATCAATCTACCAACCTGATCAGCTAATAATCTGGCGGCACTTGATCCAATTGCACCACCGGCACCAACAACTGCAAGACTAGCACTTTTTAAATCAATGCCTACTTCTTGAGCACCTTTCCATAACGTTTCTCCTATCAAATAAACAGTATAAGCATGACCTGTTGTTACTTGAATATCCTCCACTTGATTTTCTATATCCTCACCAAAATGGCTTAAAGAGCCTAATGCTTCACCAAGACCAAGAATGCGAACTCCTAGTCTTTCTTTTGCAAATCGAGCGGTATCTATTACCTTTTCTCTTGCTACTTTCACACCATCAAGTCCGCCGGTCAAAAAGGTTCCTTCGGGCGTAATTGGGGCGCTTAATAACCAACCGTCAATCTGGCGACCTTCTCTGGTTCTTAATCCATTAAACTCCCCAATTACAAAGGGAGGCAAAGATTCGAATAAATCAATTATTTCTGCTCTAGACATATATCTCTCATCCAGCGCAGGAAAGTGACGCTCGATGTCTGGCTCCCAAGGATTTCTGGGATGAACTACAAAGGCAAACGGTCTACTCTTTCCAATATTACTTTCGCGGGATAAGTAATAATCAGTAAAAGCCCTGTCTAGTCGTTTAAGTGTTGTTTGTAAGCTTTGATTTGACGGATCAGGAAAATGGCCAGCTACTCGATTTTTTATCCTATCCAGCCTAGCTTTCCAGTGATCCGCCTCAATAGGAGCTCTCTCACGTAAAATAGTCATAAATTATATACCTTTAGATTAAGTATATAACACTACTGTTTACATAAACAAGTCTTAGGGAAAATGAGGGTTTTACTTTTCGAAGTGCTTTTCCGTGTATGCATTTGCAGGGAAATAAAGCACTACTTGAAATCTCGGATCATTGATAAATTTTGCGGTAGATATATGAAAATCCAGCACTGTCTTTTTGCCTTTATGCATTCTGGTTATTCTTTTATATTCATAATCAAAAAGCTTCTTATGATAGTCATCTTGATCAACTTTAGGCCAAAGCTTCCTAAATTCTTCATACTTCATCAGTCCCTGAACGGTTTTTTTATACCAAGATTCATTTTGAAATTTAAGGTTTTCAGATTTATATGCTGCAATCAGCGCCACTGCAAATGGTTTTAAATTTTGCCTGTCTTCCCCTTTTTCCACTTCTGCCGGGAATTGATCCTTAGGTAAAAAAGCAAAACTCAACACATTCGGTTTTAAATTTAGTACCACTTTTTTCCAGGAAAGAGAAAGGTTAAAAGCAAGCAGGTTTAGATTATTGGTATAAAGTAACATCCAGCTAAAATCCATTATGTAGGCAGGGTATAACCATTTATCAATTTTTGATTTTATTTCTTTGATGACGCTCTTTATCTCTTCTTCTGTAGGCAAATACCCTCCCACTAACAAAAACTCACCCTTCTCTTGTTCATTCAATTCTAAAGCTTTAATAATTTTCTCCGCCGTTTCTCTTGTAGGCTTACTGATTCTCCCTTGTTCAATTTTTGAAAGACGGCTCGTGTCTCTCCAACCGATACGCAGGGAAATATCAAGCTGGGAAAGCCTTTTTTGAATTCGGTAATCTTTAATTAATCCGCCTAAAGTTGCAGTAAACATGTATAGCATTATACATGAAAGCTGGCCAAAAATAAATGTTAAATAGTTATTACCATAAAATAGGTATCAAATACTTGACAGATTATTGACTATCTGTTATAGAATAAATTATATGTATAATCCTACAAAAATTTATACGATAACGTTTCGAGGTACTCTTTTTGAAGAACGCAACTTTGAAAAATTATTGCGGCAATGTAGCTCTAAAAAAATCGATATATTTCGATGGGCAAAAATAATTGCAAATAAAAAAATTCGGAAAGTATTATATGAGACTAAGAAGATTTAAGCTTCTACGGTGCTACCTCCTGCCAGAAATGTGCTCCTTTTCCCAGAATATCAATTAAGT
>CAZCYM010000119.1:0-2825 GCA_964502945.1 uncultured Candidatus Saccharibacteria bacterium | reverse complement strand
AATAAGTATGAGTTGAGCCAAGATTGGTAGTAAAAGATAAAGTCCCGGCATTAGTGGACACAAGAGATAAAATTTTAGTTGAACCGTCAAAAATATCATAAGGCGTATTCTTTTTCAGCCCGGTGATTAAATGCCTGATCAAACCAGTACCGTCTAAAGTATAGTTGGTTGAGGAAATATTATTTAAGTCGCCATTGTTTTTAGCAAATAACGCCAGCCACTGGTTTCCCGTATCTTTTATATGGCCGCCGATCATTTTACCGTCAGAAGAAGTGACTCTGATAATTGGCGAACCAGACGAAAGAGAATTACTATCGCCAAACTGAATAATATTTAAAAATACATCATAATTTTGGGTAGCACTTGGCCTAACCTCAATCCGACCCCAGCCAAGGTATTCATGCATGCATTGATTCATAGAAGGAGCACCCCAAGGAGTTGAACCATCATCATCGCCGCTTTGAAATTCTTTCCCTGGCCCGCCCAAAAAACTAATCACTGGATTTATCGGCCAAAGCGTCTTCATATAAAACTTACCGTGGGTCGGAGCAAACTCCGCTTCGCAACCAGTTAAACGAGGAAAGTTATTAGTCATACTGACCGTATCGGAATTGGAAGACGTCCACTTGCCGGTCCTTGGATTTGAAGTACTGCCATTTTCAAAAACCGGCTGATTAGGCACCCACACTTTCCATATTTTTTCATCGGCTGACGGATTTTTAACATTCATCCGGTCAAAAACTAAAACAAATTCCTTGTTCAAAGGCCCGCGGATATATACAAATTCGCGCTGTGATAAATCCGAAGTTGAGGGAGCCCACGAAAGAGTATTATCGTATGCAACATAGTCGTAATTTCCGCTGTTAATATTTTCCGCCAGCACCTTTCCAACGCTCTTTATAGTTGTAGTTCCCCGGCTCTGCCAGAAAGGATCCACTGCTTCGCCATTAAAACCAAGCCCCTGGTCCGAGCTTCCTTTATGGATGCCAATCACGTTTGACAATAGGTTGAATTTTGAGCTGGATATGATAGCATCGCCGCTTTTAGAATTGCCTGCCCTATTCAGCACCAGGTTGCCGAATTTGTGAATGGAAAAAGCTCCGTCTTCCTGCGATGCATGGCCATAAGCATCGGTCTCCGGCGTCCAGAATACTACTTGGGAATCAGTTCCCTCGAAGCCTGACTTCATTATGTATTCCCCAAAGCCAAATTCCTGCGCTTTTGCTGTATTCACTTGAGCAGGAGACAAAGCAGTAACCTCCTTGTCGCCGTAAATGAACCAATGCAGTACAGCATTGGACCATATTCCACCATAGTCTGTCACAGCAGTAGCACAACCGCTGGCTATGGTATTTTGATAAGTCCATTTTGCCAAAGGCGCGTAAGGGTGGTTTGACTTGCGCAACTGGCCGGAATTTAACAAAGCAGGTTTGCAGCCGAATCCAAGATTGTCGCCGATTGTACCCCAGCGTTCCATTATTTCTGGACAGCGAGATGAACCACCTGAACCACATTGGGAAAGAGTGCTGCTGGGCTTTATATTGAACTGTACAAACAGCGGGAATTTGTAGAAAAATGGCATTGTTGTTGCATAATCAGATCCCAAGGCAGAAGAAAACATGGCAATAGGTATGCCTGCGTTAAGGTAACTGTCAGCGAAATACGGACCTCCTCCCTCATGCCAGCCTGTCCCGCGTTTGTAGAAATGGTTTATTTCTACCAGAATTCTGTTAATCCAGACATTGTAAAAAACATCATATAATTGAGCTTGGATGGTTGAGCTTGGATAAGGATCATTGTAAAACGCCGCGATGCCCAGTGTTTCATGTATATCTGCTGTGTCCTGGTTGTTCGCAATCATCTGGCTTCGGCCAAAAGCCGTAAGCGAGTTAACGTTTTTCCATTTCTTATCGTAAGCAGCTATAAACGCATCTACTATTGAGCGCTTATCGGCATCGTTAAGATATGAGTAACACCAGTCATAGGTTGCTAAAACTGGAAAGTAAATTGATGTCGGATAGCCGGTGTCTAGATCACCATGACCCTGCTCTGCCGCAGTACTAATTGAACCAAGTTGAGTTTTGGCATAACCTATCGCTTTATTACAATATTCTTGGGAGGTATCAAGTGAGGCGCTAAAAGTAAATCCCTTCTGTTGCATCTGTTGAGGATCCAAAACGGCAAGAAAAGCATAATTCATACTTCCCCAATAGTTCTCAATTGCTTTCTGGTTGCTAGTCAAACTAGCAGGATTATTTAACAAATCTATGAAGCTTTGAAATTCACTGCGGTAATAATTGGCAAGCCGGTCACGAATTAGTGGGAGCTCTTGGACAGTGAAAAAAAGACGGGGATGCTGACCTAGGGCTATCGGGCTTCCACTGGGCGGATTCAAAACTGCTCCTACATAGGATAATGGGGGCTTATTGCTAAATAGAAGAACCGAAAGCAGACCAAGAACAAAAAAAGCAAGAAAGATATAATGACTCTTCTTAAAAGAGAGAAACTTTATATTCATTTTTGTCAAAGTTTTATCTAGGAGATAAGGAATAACTAAAAATAGTAAACCCCATTCATAATAACTTATTAAATTATAAACAATAAAAGCCGTGATTTAAATCAAAAAGCTTTTAAATACGTTGAATATGTTGAAAACGAAAGCTAAAGTTTAAATATAAAATTAAAGAAAGATAGTAAGATAAATGATTTAAACTTATTAGTAAATAATAATAAACATTAATAATAAAACTATGAACAAGTATCAACTTTTACAAAAATACTAACAGCTTACCTAAATAATAAAAAAAAGGCTTTTAAATACCCTT
>CAZCYM010000118.1:0-2860 GCA_964502945.1 uncultured Candidatus Saccharibacteria bacterium | reverse complement strand
AAGCCTTAGGACTTAATTCCTTATTCCTTTTCTTAATCCCTTAAACTTAATCCTTGATTCGGAAAAAATTTTTGAGTGTTCAGACTGACATAGTTCAGGTAAAGAGAAAGCGTTTCTTTTTTTTCTTGGTTTGAGGTTTTATTTCTTGCCTAGCTTCGCTTCCGGTAGGTAAAGACAGTATTCATTTAATTCTGAAGTAAGGCCGGCGACTTCTTGTTTATACTGATTCAAAAATTCTCCAAAAGACTGAATCCTGGCAAGTCTTTCAAGATTGACTTCCGAAGCATCTTCTTTTTCCTCTGCGATTTTAATTTCCGGCCATTTTACTCTTTCCGGCGCTTTACCATAAGTCACCTCGACTACTTCCCGAGGTCCCCAAAAAGTCATTTCTTCAGTTGGATTCTGGGGAATCCGGATGTTGAACGAATTAACAATGCCACCGCTTCCGTAATTTGGATTTTGCTCCCAACCCGAGGTTTTAAAAAATCCGAATCTGTCTTTTAAAAGCTGATACAAATAGGCTTTATCTGCCGCTACCGTGCTTTGAGAAACAAATTCTTGCCAAATATAATAATCGAGCTCTTTTTTATAGCCGTCTTTTTGCCACTGCCCGATAATATTGTCCAAGGCTCTTATTGAAAGGACTGATTCTTTTAAAACATATCTGGCCGACCGTCCAGCAGCTTCTTGAAAATAATAAGCATTTGATATTTCCCGTCCGGCAAACACATCCTGAGTTATCCTAGCGGCTTTGGCTAAATTCCATAATTTCCTCATTGAATTTTTTGGAGCCTCGATATTGCCGTTATTATCGATTATTTTTGCTATTATCAGTTGGAACTGCTCGTTGCCTGGTCCGGCTTCTTCCTCTAGAATACCCTCCGTTTTCTGAGGAAGATAATCATATTCTTTTTTATAAAGTCGGGACAGGAAAGCCGGATCCATATCCTCTCTGTCTTTATAAACATCTTGACCTTGATTCATATTACCGGTTGTCATAATACCAAAATCTTCTTCGACTTTAATTTTACGACCGGAATCCTGCTGGACATTTATTTCGTCACCGACTTTGCGGGTCAAAATATGATTTAAACTAATCAAAACTTCATGAGGAATAGCATTAATCTCATCAATAATAACTGGTCTTCCTTCGGCCATGGCCCGGTATATCGGCCCCAAAAAGAAATCAGAAATTGTTCCGCCCTTGAACTGGGTGAGATATGTCTGTAAAATTCTGTCATGAGCGCGGTTTTTATCTTCTTCACCGGCATTTTCATTATCCTTTGCCCAGTCATTAAATTTTTGTTCAACTTCTTTTACAAATACGTCCAAGTCCTCTTTCTGTCCTTTATCAATGGCAAGCACTTGGTGGCCGTAAAGTTCAGCTAGGGAAGTGTGCTTTGAACCCGATATAACAAGAGCTTCCTTCTCCAAGTATTTTCTGGCTACATGCATTGCTAATTCCGTTTTGCCGGTGCCCAAATGACCATAGATCATTACCGGTTTATTGGCTCGAAAATGAGCCAGAATATCATCAATCTGTGTTTTTACATAATCAGTTTCTACGATTCTTCCGGTCTTGAGCTGTTCCTTATATTCTTTAAGCTCCTTCAGGTGAAGACCGAAATAGGCTTCGGGGGTTGATTGCAGAAGTTCAGCCTTTTTAGTACCAAGTTTGGCTAGTTTTTCTCTTATATCCGCCAGGGCTTCCAATTCCGATCCGCTTGGCTCCTGCTTGACGGTTTTAAGTATCTCAGATTCTTCGTCCAGAAGTTCCTTTCTTTGATTATCAAATTTCGATTCTTCCCTTAAAGCCTGGATGAGGTTTGTTTTTCTTAAGCTGACGAGGGCGCGTTCAGGAGAATCTTTGGAACCAAGGATGTCTTCCGCTTCTTTTTCAAATTCTTCTTCTCGATCCATAGCTTTTTCAACTACTCTTTTTCTTCTGCTTTGGCCGAAAATCTCTTCGTCCGTAAAAGGAAGCTCTCTTTCTTCGTGAGTCAGGCCGGTTTCCCGCCTAAGTTCACGGGAGGATTTAGCGGCTTTTCGCTTAGCTTTTTCAGCCAAATCAACTTTTTCTTCAATCTCTTTCCATTGTTCGGGTTTTATTTGTTCCATATTTATATGTTATTATAACATTAAAGATTTTACAACCTGACCTGGCTTAAGTATTTTTTCAATAGCTCGGCTATGGCCGGAATTAAATTTTCTATTTTTTCTCCCACAATTTCTCCCAGTTTTTCCTCTCTACCCTCGTTCCAGACCTTGTTAAATGTTTTCTTCTCCTCGTCGTTGACCGCGCCTATCTGGAAAGCCCTGGCGATAACACCGATATGAACGAGTTTATCTACCTCTGCTCTTGCTTCTTTAGAGCTAAGATTACCGGCCTGATTCGTAGATCCTCCGTCGGTAATCTCAAAAACAACTTCCATGATCTTATCTTCTAGTATCCGGTCCCTATCCGGCTCTGTCGCCTTTGATATCTTGCTCAATGGATCTGCATCATAAGTAATACCTCGATTTGATTGTAGATACTCAAAAATTTTAAGCATCTCTGGCAACTCATCGCTGGATTCGTTATTTCCTCTAAGTTTTTTAATAACTTCTGACGTAGAACCAAATACCCAAACTTCGGTATCAACCTCAAGTTTTGATTTTGTTCTGGAACGAGTCAGATTAAGATAAGTGTTGAACTCCCTCAAAGAAGATAGCAATAAAACAATGCATTGTTCCAGAACATGCCTCTTGGCCTCATTCATTGATCCCGACATGTCGCCGATCAAACGAACCCGGATTAATTCCGGTTTTTTTATCAGAATTTCTTTTGTTTCAATTTTTTTCATCACCCGCGCTTCTTCCA
>CAZCYM010000117.1:0-2904 GCA_964502945.1 uncultured Candidatus Saccharibacteria bacterium | reverse complement strand
GTAGGGCATAATAGTCATGGCATAATAGCCGGTATCCCCTCCTTTTTTCAAATCGTAGGTATTGTTAAAAAAATGGGGGAACTTGTCATAATGTTGGTTTGAGGGGTAGGCTAGAAAATCATGCTCGCATCCAAGAAGATAGATATCTTTAAACCCCGCGTAGGCGGCAATCATTATTGAAGACACAATGACATTCTTTCCATATGGCACAATGTTGTTAATATCAATATTAAAATTCAAGTTATCTTTAAAATGTCCCCGGCTATAAATATAATATATTTTATTATTTGGAAAAACGTTATTTTTTTCCATAAAATCCTTGCTTAAAGCATGGAAAAAGAACTCTGTTTGGCAAGAAGACAGCAGCTCCATTTTTTCTAGGAATTGTTCAGCAAAGAAATTGAGTTTTTGGTCAGGTGGAGGAAAAACATCGCCATCAACCAGCACATAATATTTAGGATTTATTTCTTTGTATTGAGGATGATTCCAGAATGTATTTACAACAAAAGTCTGCTCGTTACGGAGTTTGAGCAGATCCTGATCTTTAATTGAGGGGCCACTGCCAATAATAAAACAACGTTTTCCTTTGTGAATATCTTTCAGTTCGGCATTACGATTCAATACATCAGCGTATTTATAAGACAGCGAAAAAGTCTCAATTTTTCCCCGAATTCTATTTGAAATATTTTTCAATTTCATAAAAAAAGCACACTCTAATGTGTGCTTAATATATCATTTTTCCTTGAAAATGTCACTTTTCACCATCGGCTTGAATTTATAAAGAACTGGACAACCTTTACAGAGTTCTGGCGGGCTAAACTTATCAATCGCTTTACGCATATTCTGGTAACGTTTACTATTCCAAATTTCTTGAAGGCCTTTTTCATTTATATTTCCCATCGGCATTTTACTTACCAAATCATAACAACATGGCACCACGTCACCGTTGGAGCGAATGCTGATGGTGTTTATCACGTGGTCGCAATGATTAAAGTCTGGCTTTCCGTGGATTTTTAGGGGCATTCCTGGCCAAACAAGGGCCCAGTTTGGGTTATAATGGACATCAGAAGAAACCTCCTTGAACATTTCAAGCATGTGTTGTGGTGGTTGGGGATCTTTCATTACATCAGCAGTCGTTTCCGGGATTTGTGTATTAGAGATGGATACTCGGGGGAGAGACAAGCCATGTTCATTGCGTTGCTTGATTAAGCGCTTTATTCGTTCGCTAATAACGTCGTAAGTCATATTCAAGGGATTGGCTCGGATAAAATCATTCTCTTCTGCGGAAACCCCGTCGAGAGAAATTTCTATATGATCAAGGCCGGAATTAATGATTTCTTCTATTGTTTTATCGTCTAAACGTGAGCCGTTGGTAACTGTTTTTACAAATTTGGCCAGTTGTTTGGAACGACGAACCATTGCAATAAAATTTTTATTCAGAAGCGGTTCGCCGCCATGATAAAGAACGATGACTCGGAATAAGGGACTTTCTGGATAATCACGTCGGCCGGTGGTATCAAGCCGTTTTTCTCTTTCAGTGATTATCTCTTCAAGATTCATAGCTATTTTCTCAAACATCTCAAGCGACATTACTCCGGTCGGAGTCATATCTAATCCAGTAGGACAATGGATGCACTTAAAATTGCAGGATGCAGCTGGTTCAATTCTTACAACCGGCGGAAACGGCAGAATATATTGATCTGACTCGTTCATCTAATCAGCCTCATTGTTTAAAGTGCTGTAGAATTAATAGCACAGAAGGTGCTTTTTGGCAAATAAAAAAGGCCGCTAAGACCTTTCTAGGTGAACAGATGTATTGTCATCTTTTACTGGAATGAAACCATTTTTTTCGAAAATACGTAAAGATGCCGGGTTGTCTTTTTTTACTGTTGCTAGAATGGTTTTGCCTGGGCTTAGCTGACGCAAGCTCTCTCCTAACAGGAACGTCCCCAGTCCTTTTCCATGATGATCGGGATCTATGGCTATCGAAACTATATATTTATCATTTTGAAAATCTAGTCTACAGTAACCAACGGTTTTATTACCTACTTCTAAAACATAGCAGTTGTCTTTGCTATTTGCCAGATACTTTGCAGAAAACCAAGAGATATGATCTGCCAATGGTATTTTCTCTGTGTTTAGCGACTCTTTTCTTGATAAGGGATGATTTCTGATCTCCCAAATTCTTTCGGTATCTTCAATACTAGCTTTTCGTACTATAAATTTATCAGTCATGCTATTAGTTTCCGCTTTAAATTTACTAAGCCAGATATTATAATAAAAACCTTGCTTTTGCAAGGTTTTTATTTACCTATCATTTTCCAATTTAAGGGCTCGCCTCTTTCAACAGATTGGGCGGCTGTTTTTCCGATAATTTTTTCAAGATACTTGGGTTTCAGTCCATGTCCTGGACGAATGGAGTGAACATTATTATGAGTAAATTTATCTCCTTTTTGAATATTTTCTACTACGAAAAGAGATTTTCTAAAAATGACATTTTCCGATTCTTTTGTCCCTGGTCCGTAAGAGGGCCTGCCAATTGTTTTCTCGGCATCTCTGACTGACCGGACTAGCTCCTTAAACTCTTTTGGTTCAAGGGAAAATGCCGCATCCGGTCCGCCTTCTGCTCGGGATATAATAATATGTTTCTCTACTATCGAAGCTCCTAATGCGATCGATGCGATCGGCACTACTATCCCGGGACTATGGTCGGATATGCCGACGACTGAATGGAATTTTTTAGCTAATTCTGGGATAGTGGCCAAATTCATCTCTTCATATTTGGCCGGGTAAGAGCTTATGCAATGAAGCAATGCTATTGCAGGACAGCCAGATTTTTTAAGAGTTTGTATGGCAAGCTTAAGCTGCTTGAGCGAAGCCATGCTCTGCGACATGATGACTGGT
>CAZCYM010000116.1:0-2928 GCA_964502945.1 uncultured Candidatus Saccharibacteria bacterium | reverse complement strand
GCCGGCCTTACCGGACACCTTGTCCTCTCAACTATACATACAAATGACGCGGCAGGAGTCATTCCCCGACTAATAGACCTGGGCATTCGGCCTCAGATTCTCGCTCCGGCAATAGACCTGACCCTAGCTCAACGATTGCTTCGTAAGCTTTGCCCCCGCTGTAAGAAAAAGGTAAAAGTCGACTCGGGACAACTGAAAAAAATAACTGACGTTCTGGGACCAGTTAAAGATCGGTTCGATCTCCCCAAGCTAAATTCTTCATTAGAAATATATACCGCTGGCGCATGCCCTGACTGCAACAACTCTGGCTACCGGGATAGGATTGGCGTATTTGAAGCCTTTGTTGTATCAAAAGATATTGAGAAGTTGATTCTGTCTTCTCCACCGATGTCAGCTATCCGAGATATGGCTGTGGCTGAAGGAATGATCACAATACTTCAGGATGCGTATTTAAAATTAGTTGCCGGCATAACATCAATCGAAGAAATAGACAGAACAATTTGACCACATCAATCAAAAAGAGAAGGCCCCTGTAATCTGTAGGCAAAGTCCGAATTTTAAAAAAATTCGGGGCAGGATAGTTCTGAGGAGTAGACCAGTCGAAACCGGACTATCCAGCTAAGATTTTACCCCGATTAGGCGTGCGGAAATCCTTAAACCTAATTGCCTACAGATTAAAAGGGCTTTACTGAAGTGAAGTTTAGCCCCTATATTTTAAGCTAAAATAATATAAATGTCAATCCCCAAATGAATAAGGGCCCCCAACTAAAAAATAAGACTCCAGACTCAAAGATAGCCCCGGAGGGTGTATTAGATGATCAGGTGCTTGATTTGGCTTTGCGTCCAAAAAACTTTACTGAATATATCGGCCAGGAACGGGTTAAAGAGAATCTGAAAATAATGCTTGGGGCAGCTAAAAAGAGAAATGAAACGATAGAGCACCTCCTCCTTCATGGCCCCTCGGGTCTAGGCAAAACTACTCTGGCTTATCTCATTGCTAAAGAGCTTGGTTCAAGTATAAAAATAACTTCGGGGACAGCTCTTGAAAAAGCCGGTGACGTCGGTTCAATACTCACCGGTTTGAATGACGGCGATGTACTTTTTATTGACGAGGTTCATCGTTTGAATAAAGCGGTCGAGGAGGTTATCTACCCAGCCATGGAGAACTTTAAGCTAGATATAATAATCGGCAAGGGCGCTTCGGCAAAAACTCTTCAAATAGACCTGCCCAGATTCACCCTGATTGCTGCCACCACAAAAATATCAATGCTTTCTAGTCCATTTCGGTCAAGATTTGGCATTAACTTCCGGCTGGGTTTTTATAGCCAGGAAGACATAGAGAAGATAATTTCTCGTTCGGCTAAACTATTAAAAATTGACATAAATAAAGAAGCCCTGAAGATAGTAGCTCAAGCTTCCCGTTTTACTCCTCGTATTGCTAATCGCCTATTAAAAAGGGTGCGCGACTACGCTGAGGTAAAGAATTGTCCTGTGATAGACCGTCTGAACGCTACGGAGGCCCTGAAGATGTTAGATATAGACAACCAGGGACTTGAAGAAACTGACCGTAAAATACTTCAGGCGATTGCAAACACATTTAAGGGTGGTCCTGTTGGCTTGAAAGCGGTTGCGGCGGCGATCTCGGAAGAAGAAAATACCATAGAAGATGTTTATGAGCCCTATCTTATTCAGGCTTTATGGCCCGAACCTCAAAAGGAAGAATAGTGACCAGACAAGGGATGAAACATATCGGAATTAAGGATATCTTTGATGAATTCGCTTAATTATATTTACACATGAGTGGACATAGTCGCTGGTCGCAAATAAAACATCAGAAGGCCTTAACTGACAAGAAAAGGGGTCAGTTATTTTCTAAAACTTCAAAACTAATTTCTCTCGCCGCAAAGAAAGGAACAAACCCAGAGACAAATCTTGAACTCAAAAACACAATAGATAAAGCTCGGTCATTAAACATGCCTAATGATAATATCCAGCGAGCCATCAATAAAATCTCTGATAAGTCGGCCCAGCTTGAAGAATTATCTGTCGAGGCCATCGGGCCGGGCGGTATCGCTCTGCGGATAAAAGCTATAACCGATAATAGTAACCGGACCATAGCCGAGCTTAAAAAAATATTTTCAAATCATGCTTCAAAAATGGTCCCGCCGGGAAGCATATCCTGGATGTTTAGCCAACCCCTTGCGGTTGCGGACCCTAACACTCAAACCCAAATAGACGGTCTGTTTGAAGCTCTCGATAATCATGACGACGTGGAAGATGTGGCCTCAAACCTAAAAGAGTGACTAGTGGTCAGTGGCTAGTGACTAGATTTTAAAATCTTTACACTAATCACTAATCACTAATCACTAATCACTCTCTTGATAATCCTCGGTATCGACCCTGGAACAACTAGAATCGGCTTTGGGGTTATTGATAAAACTAAGAACAAGCTTTCTTGCCTCCAATATGGCCTCCTTTCTCAACTATCCCCCGCTGGAGTTGTGTTTGAGCTTGAGCAACTAATAAAAAGATATAAACCGAATATAGCAGCTGTGGAAAAGTTATTTTTCTTTAAAAATAAAAAAACTATAATATCAGTTAGCGAGATGCGGGGTATAATTATGGCAACCCTAGCCCTGAATAATGTACTGACAAGAGAGTTTACGCCACTTCAAGTTAAGCAAGCCGTATCAAGTTACGGTCGAGCTAATAAAGACCAGGTAGAGAGGATGGTTCGCTTAATCCTTAACCTAAAAGAGGCGGTTAAGCCGGACGATGCCGCTGATGGATTAGCTATTGCAATTTGTTGCGCAAATAATATAGTATACGAATAAAAATAAACTCGAAATTCGAATATCGAAATACGAAACCCCCTTTCGCTAAAGCTTCAGAGGGCACGGCAATATCTATTTTGGATTTGCTGCGCCA
>CAZCYM010000115.1:0-2936 GCA_964502945.1 uncultured Candidatus Saccharibacteria bacterium | reverse complement strand
GGCTGCGACGTCAGGAACGTCGCGGCCGTTCGTGGGCGGTGTCCTCAAGACATCGCGTGAGTGTCAAGGCAAAGTTGGCGGGGGCCTTGGCAGGATCGTGTGACGACCGCCGTTGCGTTCATCGGCGCATAGTCGTCGCAATACCCTCGGGTTTCAATCGCATTGCGCGAAAGAAGCCCGGGGGTTTCGTTTTTATGGGACTTATGTTATAAGCTTTGGCTTCCGCCCATTCAGGGCACGACGTAAATTTCTACTGAAATTTCGTCTTTTACTCCCGCCAGTCGCAGTCCGTAAATCCCTTCATGGGCTAGAAGCCTCGCTTAAATTAAATTCTATGAGTCATAAATAAAATCCCTAAACCCTAAACCAATCTGAAGCATTTGAAATCCGAAGCTTTGCATGGTTCCACTTTTCTTAGGTGGAAAAGCAAGGGCGATAATAGCTGAGGTCGCCGGCTGGGGCGACCGGAAACGTGCTGAAGATGATTTAGGGTTTAGGGATTATTAGCGCACTGGGATGAATAAAGATGATGGCGAGAGCTTAATTCGAGGGAGCTATATACCAAACGAAAATACTGTTTCCAATAACGGTCAGAGGTTTGTAATTGTCTAGCCAAGCATAGGAAGTTTCTGGTTTTTCTCGGGAGCCCATGTAATAAGTGGCTGATACGGCAATGTGGCCGCCATTTGGGTTATCAACTAAAAACTCTCTGGCACTTTTATATTTTCCCGCTTTTATCCAAACCAGTTTATCTTTTAAATAATAGGTTTGGTCTGACCAGCCAAAATAATCCAGGCTTATTTTTTGAATATTGTTTCTATTAACCCAACCGGCCAAGCGTTTCAAATCTTGTCCCCAGTCTAAATTTGAGTCTACTACATACCAATGACCGCCAGGAACATATCCGGCTTGCCCCGCCGGAGCCCAAGCTGGGCGAAGGAGGGCAACTTGGTTGAAATAAGTGAGATAATACGGATAAACAGAGATGTTTTCGTATAAATACCAAATCATTAGACCAATGACCAATGACCAATGACCAATGACTATTTTTTTTGAATTGATACGCCTTCCAATTTTAACTAGCTGTCCGGATAATAAAATAAACGTGAATCCATAAACTGGTAAAAGATGGCGGACACCGATATTAAGATTAGAACGAATGCTGGTGAACCAATAGAGAGCGAGCCATAAGAGCATTGTCAGTTCGGTGAAGTGGTTGCGGGACCAGGCGATTGAATTATGAATTATGAATTTTGAATTATGGATCTTAAATTTAATCGATAAAACAAGAAAAACCAATATAACCATTCCCCAGAATGCTAACGGTTCTTTTAGAAAATAAACCATGGGAAAATATTGCGGCCAAGCCCAGTTTCTAACCTCGCCCATAAAGTAAGTCGTGTTGCCGCCTGATTGTCTTTGGGTAACCATTAATAGGCCAAGCCCATATTCGGCTAAACCTCGAACAGCTGGTTTATCAGACAAATAAACTACCGGATCAGCAAAATTTCTGTTTCCATAAGACTTTAACAGATCTTCGGTGTGGAATTTTTGTAATTCCGGCTGATAATTCCAGGTATGGAAATAATAAACCGGCCAAACGACGAAGAGAAAACCGATGGCGATAATAAAGAAAGTGGAAAGTAGGGAGTGTAAAGTAGAAAGTAATTTGGATTTAGGAAAATTAAGAAATGCGTAAATAACGGCCAGAACTAAAAAGAACGGCACTAATAAAAATAAAGAAAATTTTGTTAATTCGGCGATTCCGAAAGTAAGGCCGGCTAGGGCAAGATTTTTTTTGGTTTGGTTTTTGAGATAGTGAACGAAAAAGTATGAGGACAAGAGTACTCCGAATAAAGCCGGGATATCAGTGGTTACAAACCTTGAGTGGGCAAGAACCGTGGGCGAGAAGGCGAATAAAAATAAAGCCAGTAAGGCAGTAAAATTACCAGATACTTGTCTTGCCCAAACAAAAATGATTATTGCCGAAATTATAAAAAATATGAATATTGGTAATTTAGCAAATCTACTCACCCAGGTCGCATCATTACCGGAATTGAAAATTAATTTTCTACCAAATTCCCACTGGCCGTTTATATCTGTTTGCCAAGATTTGTCGTCAAAAGCAGTCTGATCTTTAATGCCATATATCTTGAGAGAGATTCCGGCTAAGTCTTTGGCTAGGGGTGGATGTTCTGGATTAAGTCTGGAGTCTTGTCTGGCGATATAAGAATAGCCAGCCCCAATATGAGGTATTTCATCTACGATTGGTGAGTCGTTCCAGACGCTGGTTATAGCCAAAATCAGAGCAGTTACCACCATGGTAACTGCTAAAGTATTGATTACGCCGTCCTTATTTACTAAAGACTGTAAATGAGTCATATGTTTTCTTGTTGAGATAATATCTTTCAGTCAATAACTTTTCTAAGTTTTTATTGGCTAGCAGGGGTATCAATATATAATGACCGGGGAAAGCATGTTGATTTAACTGTTCAGTTGTTAGGTAATATATTTTACTATTTTCGGACCGTTCATAGCTATGAGTGCGAGTAAGGAATTTTATAGTCTGAGCATTATTAGGAACACTATCAACTAAAACATCACCTTCATTAACTAGAATATATTTTGGTAAATTTATTTCAGCCCGATTAAGGTAATTAGCAATGTCAACGTAGTTTTGAGAAAAAGCACTTTGAGTCGCACGGTTGGTACCCCAGATATTAAAATATCTTGAATACTCCCAAAAAGTAAGAGCGATAAGTGAAGTTAAAATAGTTATGGTAACTAAAAGACTGGCCTCGCGATAATGGGACATTTGATCAAACCGATAGTGGGGATCAACTGTTCGATAGAGGCGGGTAATAAGATTAATGAACCACCAAAATCCTTGGGCAACAAATATCATTACTACCGGCAGTACTCCAATGACCCGAAGG
>CAZCYM010000114.1:783-2960 GCA_964502945.1 uncultured Candidatus Saccharibacteria bacterium | reverse complement strand
AATAATACTTTCCCCGGTTTCGGGATTAATAATTTTTTCAAGCGAGAAAACAATTTCCTGATAATGCCGCAGGTCTCCCAATTTAACTCCTAATTTCTCGGCATATTCCCTATCGGCTTTATCGGCTTGATTTTCTGAATGTTTTTCTTGCCATTTTTCAAAAGCTTTTTCAATTTCTTCTAACGGCACGGCATTAGGTACCCGGCGAGCCGCTTCATCATATGCTTCTTTGAATATTTGATCAGGATCAAGCACTTCCTCCTTTGTTTTTTGTCCGGATTCCCCTTTTTGGGATTTATCCGCTTTCTTTTTCTTTTTGTCTTCTTTTTTTGATTCGCCCCGGCCTTCTTGAAGTGGTCCGCCCTCTTTGCCCTCGCCGCTTTTGCCCGTTTTATTTTTATAATCTTCCAGATCCTGATTTTTTAATTCTTCTATCGCCGGCCACAAGAATTTATCCTGTAATTTTAAGCGCTGGGACATGGCAGTAGATGGGCGTGTCATGGCCTCAATAAGCGGTGAACCGTCTTTTCCGATTATAGCCGTTATTTCATCAAGTTTGGCCCTGACTTCGGGAGAAACAAGGCATTGCTCATCGGGGACTTCGCCTTCGCGTGAAAGCGCTTCTACAAATTGAATATGTCTTGGTTTAGAAGTAAAGTCCGTTTCCGGAACTAAATCGTCTTTATACATAGAATACTTGAGCCGGCCGAATTCTTCATTGGTTTTTGAAATTACCGCCCTGTTTTCACGAAGATCGGCAACTCGATTGTCCAGAAAATTGAAAGCTTGCGAACTTTCCAATCTTTCCAAATGTCTCTTAAAAATCCTATCGCCGCCTTTTTCGTCCAAAAGTTGTATTTTTTCAAGTAAATGCTCGCATTCATGGAGAGTGGCGAAAGAAGTCTTTTGGTCGGATAAGCCCCGATCCTTATAAAATCGGGAGTTTAAATAAATTTTGGGCGGTTCAGCTTCAAGATCAAAAGCAAAAGTGTTCAGACCTTCCGGAGCCGCTTCAAATTGAACCATTCCTCGGGCATAATGTTCATAAAAATCCCTGTTTCTTCTCACAAAATCAACCGCCTCCTGATGGACTGTTTCACTTTCCACAATATTATCCCGTCCCGCTTGTCCCTCCTGTCTGATATTCTCACTACTCATGTTGAGATTCTAACATAGCTCTTAATTTATGGCTATTGCCATGTTTAAGCAGACCAAGATAAGAGTTTTTAACCGCTAAGGAAGAATTATTTTTCATCGTTTTTAACATCCGATTTTTGGTTTTTGTTCTTAAAACTCTGTGATTATTGAAATTCATCCAGCCCAGAAAATCTACACCTGAAAAAATGGTTTTGATAAATATTTTATCTGCATGTAAATCTAGAGCTAGGTTTTCTTCCAAAAAATCTCCAATTTTTGGCAATAATTCTTCAAGCCAGGCCTTATTTCTGGATAAAATAACAAAGTCATCGGCATAACGAATATAACTCCTGACTTTTAATGCTGACTTAATATACTGATCTAATTCGTTCATATAAACATTACCGAAAAGCTGGCTGGTCAAATTGCCAAGCGGCAAACCACATTTGAAACTTCCTAGCACTTCATCCACGATTTTTATAGTTCTAGCACATTTTATATGCTGGCTTAAAATAGTTCGCAATATTTCCTGATCAATTGAGGCAAAGAACTTTTTAATATCGCACTTTAAAACCCAAACTGTTCTTCTGCCAGAAGCACCCTCATTTTCAATCATAGACGCAAATCGCTTAATAGCTAAATGCTGGCCCTTATTTTCCCGACAAGCATATGAGTCGTAAATAAACTGATGATCAAAATACGGATAAAATACCCTATATAACACATGGTGCACAATTCGATCACGAACTGACGCTTTGTGAATATCGCGCGGTTTGGGATCATTTATTCTAAAATAAGAATAACCGCCATGTTTATATTTCCCGCTGATAATATCAGAGCGCAGACCAGAAAGATTAGATATTAAATTAAATGCAAACTCAGCAACATCTGCTTTATTGCTTTTGCGCCTCTTGAATTCCTGCCAGCTTTTCAGTAAACTCTCAAATGAGAATATTTCCTCAAATTCCGGTGTCTTCAAAAAATTTAAATTTTGCATTTTTATTTTTTCATTTTTCATTTCCTTTATGCCCGCCTCGCTA
>CAZCYM010000114.1:0-773 GCA_964502945.1 uncultured Candidatus Saccharibacteria bacterium | reverse complement strand
TCTGCCTACGCTTATTGGCATAACATCACCCGCCACATTCCCAAGATGCGGCGCTACTCGCTGGGAATTAAAATAGATATTTTATTCGCGGACATCATTGAACTGGTTGCTATCGCCCAGTTTTCAGCCAAAGATAAACGCGCTGATATTATTTCGCGAGCCATTACCAAAAATGATGTCTTAAAACATATGCTTTATGTCTTGCTGGAGCTAAAAGGAATAGAAGAACAATATTTTATTGAATTAGCTCAAAAAATAGAGGAAATCGGCCGGATGTTATATGGCTGGAGAAATCAGGCGGCCATACAAAGACCACCTGATACCCATAAATAAGAAACCGTAACGAGGAGGAAAACACGGTAGTTCGAGTTCCAGTCATTGTCGAGCCAGTTGGCGTTACGATTGAACCTGGAGCCATCCCAGTTCGAGTTCGGCACGTACCAGTTGCCATTCGAGTGGCGCAGAATAATGTAAAATGCCTTCTTCTCAAATAAAAATATCTTTCGTTACTTATTCGGCATCATAATGCCTTAACACCTTACACAGACTTTTTCTTATTTTAAGAAAAACAGCTCACACTAAAACTAGGAAGTCCAGGTTTCATTCCGGAGTCTGTCTGTCTCATATCGTGGTTCGCAGAAAGAATCGACGAACCGATATTCACGATACCGATGAAATTATATAAAATTCAAAACCAAAAGACAAAAATCAAAAAACTAATTTCAAAAAATCAACCACCAAATCTCTACTTCTCGAGGAGGAAAACACGGAAG
>CAZCYM010000113.1:0-2983 GCA_964502945.1 uncultured Candidatus Saccharibacteria bacterium | reverse complement strand
AGTATTCTTATCTACTATTCACTATCGGTATAATAAGTTCAGGATTTTTAGCCATTCCGATTTTAGCCGGTTCGGCCGCCTATGTTATAGCTGAAACATTCGGCTGGTCGCAGGGATTAAATAAAACCTTCACTAAGGCAAAAGAGTTTTACGAGGTAATAATTGCCTCGACCCTTATTGGCTTAATGATACCCCTTCTTGGCTTTCATCCGGTTAAAGCTTTATTTTACACCGCTATTTTATACGGTCTGATTTCACCAATAATAATCGCCATGATAATCCACATGGCCAATAATCCGAATATAATGGGCCAACATGTTAATTCAAAAAATATGAATTTAGTCGGCCGGTTTACTCTTATAATTATGTCCGCCACCGCTATAATATCGTTAGTTGTTCTATAAAAATTAAAAAGCTGCCTAAATTAGACAGCTGTACTCTTGTTAGATTTTGACTCTCTCCACTCTTTTACGGCCAGTCCACCGATTCTACCGGTGGAAAGAAAGTCTTCTCTGTCGGCTTTTAACATACGCTCACAACCAAGACATTCTCTCTTATGGGAAAGACGATCACCTGGCAAAAAATTAGTAATTGCACAAACAATTCTTTCTTTTAATGTATAGCAATTATCCCCGCCATACCGAAGAATCCTATTCTTGCGCCAACGTTCTCGTAATTCTTCAACTGATATGCCCAGTTTCTTCGCTCTTTTTTCATCAAAAATATCGCCTGCCCATCTAAGATTTATCATACTGTGAACTTCCTCAGTATTTTTTTCGGTTTTATCCGCCAAAGCATGAAAAAAACTCATATTGCAGTGGCCACAATTATTAAGATGTTCAAAAACTTCCGGTTCCAACATGCCTTTTTCAGCAAATTCGTCGGCAAGGTTTTCCTTTGGATACCAATAACGAGTACAGAAATCATCATCTGGTTCCAGTAGGAGTTTCATCTTCTCATTTTCAATTTCAGTCATTGTCACGCCTCGGCGTTTGGCTTCCATCTCATCCTGATAAAAGATACCACCATATTTGGTTGGAAAAAATTCCAAAACTTCAGCCTCTTCCCGGGTCAGGTCTTTTGTTGTCATAATCTCTTGGATGCATTCCTCACGATATTCTTGCTCTCTAACTCTCTTGAATTCCTCGACATTAGAAAATCCACGCTTTTGAGCTTTCTGTCTGTCTTTTTCTTTATGCAAATCGTCCCAGACAAAATCAGATTTTTCAAAATAGTACAGACGCACCCTCCCGAAAACCGTTTGATATCCTATCATTCTAACCACATCACCGGCCTTAGGTTTGAGAGAGCCGATGTTTAAAGAATAAGTATGTATTCCGGCATAGCAAGCAGGGCCAAGAGTCGACATGTCGGGCATCTCCCCCGTTCTGCGCCATTTTTCAACACATTCTTTGCAAAAATCTTCAAAAACAAAACTTTTGAATTCTTTTGCCCGCATAAAATCGTAATCTAATCTCTGACCTTTAAATACGCCCTCCATCAAAACCTGCTGTTTTACCGGTACAAATTTCAGAAAAAGCACCGCCAGAACAAGGATAACAATGGTAAAGAGCATTAGCCCACCTCCAAAAATCAATCTGGGCATTAGTATACGTTATTTAACAACAAAGTCAAAATAAAATCATAGCTAGTTATGATATATCATAACTAGCTATGATTTATTACCCTTATTTTTGTCATCTTGATCGATTTCATTCAGAAAATTCGACAGCCAATAATAACCCTTGTATCGCCTTTTAATCTCAGCAAAACCACTAGTTGGGTAATAATCTAAAAATTCAGACTTACGTTTTGATTTGGTTTGAACAGCTCTTTTAATTTTTTCGACTATTTTTTCATAACCTTTATACCTACCGCCTAGCCATTTTTGAACCCTAAAGACTGTATCCAAACCAACGCCCATTTCTCTGACTATTTTATCGTGCGGCCATCTTTCCAATAATCTCTTAGCGATCAAAATTCTTCTGCCAAGCATAATTTGTTCGCTTTCAGTGAGGAGGTCATAAATAAACGACTTAATCTCATTTCTGGCTTTGGCATATTCAAGAGCATTATAAAGAGCATCTATATACCTGTCTTTGTTTTCGTTTTTGAGTTCTTTTGATTTGATTTTCATATGCGATAATCTCTCATAGTTATGATATATCATAACTAATAAACTAATACGAATCTGCGTAGTGTAAGTTGTAATTAAGAGAGGGATCGCCAAGAAACGTATCTGGTTATGATATATCATAACTCCTAGTGAAAAGAAAAGGGGTATTTAAGTTGGAATACACCGCTAAATGGTATATAATTTTTATATGTTGAATGAATTTGAAATTTTGAATTATGTTTTTATATAACACCCTAACCAGAACTAAAGAGAAGCTTATTCCCCGCCATCCTTCGACAAGCTCAGGACAAGCAAAAATCCAGATGTTTGTTTGCGGACCGACAGTTTATGATTATATTCATATCGGCAACGCTCGGACTTTTGTATTTTTTGATGTTGTTGCTAAATATCTCCGCTCACAGGGATATGAGGTTGATTATATTCAAAACATTACCGACATTGATGACAAAATTATCGCCAGAGCAAAAGAAAGCAATCGGGATCCGCTCGAATACGCAAAAGAATATTACGAAAAATTCAAAGAAGATATGAAAGCCCTGGGGGTTGATTCGCCAAGATACATTCCAGCCACAGAACACATTGAACAAGTGATTAGACAAGTAAAAACTCTAATCAATAAAGGCCACGCTTACTTAATTGAAGGCGATGGTTACTATTTCGATCTCTCGACTTTTAAAGATTACGGAAACTTTCCGGACGAAAAGCTCAAATGGCTGATGATGCGGTAAGTCGGATAGATGAGAATGACAAGAAAAAAAATAAGGGCGATTTTTGTCTGTGGAAATTCTCTCCTTCGACCCATTCGACAAAGCCTCAGGGTGGTGAGCCTGTCGAATCCACAAGCTC
>CAZCYM010000112.1:0-2992 GCA_964502945.1 uncultured Candidatus Saccharibacteria bacterium | reverse complement strand
TTTGGAAAATTCTTTTGGCTTGTTTTCTGGATTATTTTTGCCGCTGCAACTATTTTGCTTGGCATAAAAATAGCACCCAAAATATTTCGTGCTATTTTTAAACGAAGTTGAAAATGATCGTGGACGCCACAATGAAGCAGAAAGCGTAGAAGATACCGGGAAGGACTTAGGCAGTAGCGATTTAAGTCAGTAAAACTAAAATCCGCCAATTAGCGGATTTTAGTTTTACTGTGAGATAACTTCTTTGAATACTTTCGGATTATTTTCGGCTAGATCAGAGAGTATCTTCCGGTCTAGTTGTATGTTTTCTTTGTGTAGCTTATCAATAAGCTTGGAGTAACTAATGCCATTTTCTCTAGCTACAGCATTTATCTTGACCTGCCATAGTCGGCGAAAGTCCCTCTTTTTCTTTTTTCTGTCAGCAAATTGAAATGACCAGGCGTGGAGGGTCGCTTCTTTGGCGGCTCGGAATTTTGATTTACGGCTCCACAAAAAACCCTTTGTATGTTTCAACAATCTTTTTCTTCGAGCGTTTGCAATTGTACCCCTCTTAACTCTTGGCATATTAGTTAAATATCAGGGCTTTATATTTTCTTATTAATTCGTGGGGTGTCGAAATTGAACCCTTTTTATTTCTGGTTTGCTGACCGGTGGCTTTAGAGTTGAAATGGTTCTGGCCTGGCGGACGCTTCAAAATTTTCCCGTTGCCGGTTATTTTTATTCTTTTTAGGAATGATTTGTTGGTTTTTACTGATCTGATATAAGTCATTTTTATAATAGCTTATCTTTTCTTGTCTTTTCTTATTACCGTCAACCAGCCATAGGGGGATCTAGAGGGCGGACCCTGGATAACGTATGGTTCGCTTATTAATTTCAAGAAAGTTTCGAGCTTTTCTCTGCCCATGTGGGCCAATGATTTTTCTCGACCCCGAAGAGTCAACTCTACCTTTACCGGGTGGCCATCTTTCAAAAATTCGTCTATCTGTTCGGATTTGAATTTTAAGTCATGCTGTCCGGTCTTGAATCCGACTCGTACCGTCTTCATTTCCTGATCCTTTTGCTTCGTTGTGCCCCTTTCCTGCTTCTCTTTGCGATATATATATTTACCATAATCCATAATTTTGGCAATGGGGGGCTGCATTTGTGGCCCAACCTCTACTAGATCTAAGTTCTTTTCGTGTGCTATCCGCAATGCCTCGGCTATGGGTATTTTGCCAAGCTGATTACCTTCGTCATCGATAATCTGAACTTCGGGGACCCTTATTTGATTGTTTATCCGTAGGTGTTTTTGCAACGCAATACTTTTTAATTTTAATAATTAAGGCGATCTTAATATATCAGAAAAAAAGAGGCGTGTCTATTTGGCATCCTAAAAAGCTAATAGTATACTAAATATAGTACTTAAAATTTGGACATAAATATGAAATCTTTTCGGAGCAAAATTTGGTTCAATGGCGGATTGGTCGATTGGGATAAGGCTAATATTCCTATCATTACTCACGCCCTTCATTACGGTACGTCTGTTTTTGAGGGGATAAGATGCTATAAGACAGAAAATGGTCCGGCTGTTTTTAGGCTCGACGAGCATCTTAATCGTCTTTTTTATTCGGCCAGTTGTCTTGGTATGGAGATAAAACCGGGGAAGGATGATCTTAAAGTGGCGATAAAAGACCTGATTTTATCAAATGGATTGGAGGATTGCTACATCCGGCCTCTTATTTTTTACTCCTCAGACCAGATGGGTCTTTTGCCCGATACTGATAAGGTTGGCATAGCTATTGCCTGTTGGCCTTGGATTTTAAGATCAGGAGCATCGAGTGGGGTGAGAATCATGACCTCAAGGTTTATTAGGCCTCATCCATCATCTGTTCCGATTGATGCTAAAATAAGCGGACACTACTCAAACTCAGTTATGGCCTCTCAAGAGGCAAAAAATAATGGCTTTGACGAAGCATTACTTCTTGACTATCGAGGGTGTGTAGCTGAGGGGCCTGGAGAAAATATTTTTCTGGTAAAAAATGGAGCATTGATTACACCAACAAAGGGGACTATTCTGGCCGGGATAACTAGGGATAGCATCATTCGGCTTGCCGAAGACGGGGGCCTTCAGGTTATCGAGAGAGATATAAAACTACTTGAACTTAAAGAAGTTGAAGAAGTATTTTTTGTTGGAACAGCAGCCGAAATTTGGCCAATACTAGAGATAGATAGGATCGTAATTAATGATGGAAAGATAGGCGACATAACCTCAGATTTAGTCGAACAATATAGGTCTTTGGTTAGGGGAGAAAACGATAAACATATACAGTGGCTTACATTTATTAAATAATAACCGCGCTTTTAGCGCGGTTTGCTATTTTGAAAGATAAAGTTTAGATTTAATTAGTTTCTTCTTGAAGAGAATAGGACAAAGATACCTTGCGGGATTTGATATGGTTCATCAAGCAGTTCAAGATTATCGCATCGGCCATCTTTTAGAGGGAGCCGTGGAAGAAGTGAGTAAGTTATTGGTTACAAGACATGGTATCTCCCAAGAAAAACAGAAAGAATACTCAACTAAGATGATTTCTCGCTTTCAAAACCCAAGATTGCCAGATAATCTAATGCGCATCACTAAAGACCCAAAACGTAAGTTGGGTCCATCTGATAGGCTTATTGCCCCATCAAGGCAAGCCCTCGAGTGTGGTATTACTCCAACTTTTCTTTTTTCAAAAACCCCTATAAAACAAGGGTTTTTTCATCTTTTCTTGATGGCTTGCGTGCTTGAGTCAAGTTTGAGGCAAAACTGAGCATTGAAGCGAGACGTAGTATAACTACGTTGAGTGAGAAGCGGAGGTTTTAACGAAAAAATTGGCCAAGCCCCTAGGGTGCCGTCGGCCTAATAAATTAGAGGCCAGGCACACGCAAATCATACTTAGAAATATTTGAGGACGCCCTGAAGAATATGAAAAGGTCGTAAAACATCAAACCGACTTATAACCCCTAGTATCTT
>CAZCYM010000111.1:0-2999 GCA_964502945.1 uncultured Candidatus Saccharibacteria bacterium | reverse complement strand
AATATAGGGCGCCATATTGGCCAAACTTGCTTCGCCGCCGGCTTTCTCGGCTTCCATCTGCCAAAATTCTTTAACCAACGGGTTGGTTTCCCGGCTTAACTTATCAGCTCGATATTTACTGTTAGTTAAAACCCTGGATATATCGGCCAGAGTGGGAATTTCGTTTTCATAATCGTCCAAAAGCAGAAGGGCTGAATTTTTAAAATATTTTTCAAACATCGGTCCGCCGGTTTCCTTTAAATCGTATAATTTATCAAAAATTCCGAAAAGTTCATCAATAACCCTTGTTTTCTGTTCCGGATGTTTAGGATCTATTTCAAGCATATTCAATCCCATCGGCCTGTCTATATCGCCGGGGTCAAAATAAACTACGTCCTCAATGCGTTTATGGGGAACAACCGATAAAGCAAACTCGGCAAATTCACCATGAGGATCGATAATACACAATCCCTTGCCCTCTTCCATATCTTGCCTGATCATGGCTTTCATCAAGGTAGATTTACCGGTACCAGTCTGTCCAATTATATATAGGTGTCTTTGCCGATCGGATGTTTTCATTCTAATAATTCTCTCCTCGCCCCGATAAATATTCTTGCCCAGAATGACTCCTTCATTTGGAAGATTCGAGGGCGGCTCAGCTGATTTAGATTTAAGATATTTAAGTTTAGGCGCCTGAGTAGTTAAAAGAGGGAAATGATATAAGCTGGCAATCTCCTCGATAGATAAAACCGAGGAATGTGAATCTTCAAATATCCTGAAAGAGAAATTAAAAATAAGTCTTTGCAGAAACCTCGATTTAACCTTTGAAACATAGAAACTATTAATGTCTGGGGATGAGAACTGAACAAAAGACTCGCCTAAATCGTTTAAAAGCTGTTCGACTCTAACCTGACTAGCAGCCGAAACAACTAAATTAATATTGGTATCAAAAAGCGGCTTAGCTACCTTAGATTGAACAGCTTTTACTATCTCTTCCTCATAAGGCGTAACAACCCTCGGCGGTTGCGACTTCTCTGCATTTTTTTGGTCTTCCTCTTTGGTTGGGGGCTTTTTAACCCTTTTCATTGCCTCCTGAAAATCAAATCCTGATTGCATCTCTTTGGCAACTTTCTGGGCCAAAGTTCTAACTTCTGTATGGTGGGACGGTCTTATAATTATCTGGACAGCCGCTCCCTCCCCTTCTCTCTCTAATTTTGAAAGAGAGTTAGCAATGGCACCCAAGGGATCAGTTTCGAGTTTTTGGTAAGTTCTGATCGGCAAAATTGAGTTTTCTTTCGTTTTTAAAAAAGCAGCCGCCGAAAATCCCTGAGGATTAAAAATATTATAGTCCTTAATCTTATCGAGATTGGCTTCAGGAAAAATTCCATTAAGCTGTTTCTCAAAAATATGTTCGTAACTTTTTGGAACACAAACATAAAAATGTATCTCCTCACCAAGATGATGAACGGCCATTTCCAGAGAGATATATGGCTCGCCGTAGAGGAATTTATTCCAGCCAGAAGAATGAAGATTTGATAATGAAGAATAGAGCTGTTCCATAATTGAGATCAGTTCTTTCTCCGGTCTCTGAGCTTGGCCTGAGCTAGTCGAAGGGTCTCCCTTCGGTAAGGTGACAAGAAAAAGAGACATGTTTAGAGCTCTGGAAATTCGACCTTTCGATCTTAAGCCATCTATTAAAGCGAAAACAGCGATAACAATTATCGCAAAGCCAACTAGATATGAGATAAAGAAAAAAATATTATTCAACTCTAGCTATTTTTCTTTTTTCTATTAACTGATCGTATAGCTCATCAACTAACATATCGTGAAAAGCGTCAATCAAAGCTGGGTTACCAGATTTTCCAGCTTCCTTTATTCCCTCGTCTAAATTTTTAGCAAAAACTAAATCTATTATCTCTTTAACTTTGTCTTTTAGTTCCTGGGATAAATAACTGGGCGGTTCTGGAGCTGTGGATACTGGTACTTGGGTTGTTGGTGAATATGATGGTATGTGCTGCTGAATCTTATGACCGACCACCTCATGAAGCATCTCTTTTTCTGAAGGACTGGCCTCCGTACTAATCTCTGTTTTATCATGTTCTAAGGCAGCCTTCTTGGCTTCAAGTTGTTTCTCTAGTTCAGCTATATCATGCTCGATTGTGGATATTGAACCTTCAGGCATTGTTAATATTATATCACACTTTCCAGAAATCTTGCTTCTAGAAAAACCTAAATATCAGCCAAGTGTTCTTTTAATAAATCGGCAAGAACGATGGCCAAATCTTCGGCTTTTTCGGCTAAGCGAGCATCCGGAGCGTAAGTAGTCAAGGCCGCTTCACCAGCTTTGGTAATACCGATACCGATTGCCACTACACCGGAACCGCGTAATTTTTTCAAAATATTTTTTACTCGGCTTGAATCATTGCTTTCCCCATCAGTAAATACAATAACAATTTTATTCAACTCCCCTTCTTTAATTTTTCCCCTCACCTCTTCATTTAGGTCTTTCTCAATGGTTTCTAACGGAACAAAATCAGTGGTTCCACCCGGTGCAGAAGAAATTGCCGTTATTACATCAATTCTTTCTTTTTCACCAAGATCTTTCGACATTTTCTTGAGTGGAATTGCATCGGCGGAATTTTGCTGGAAAGAATAAATTTCCGATCTTATTTCTAATGGCTTATCTACATTAGTTTTTTCTTCCTCACACTGTTCGGCGAATTCTTTAAGCGTTTCCATAACCAAAACCGCCGCCCGCCTCTGCTCCGGCAGTTTAGTACCTTGAGCCATGGAGCTTGACCGGTCACACACAAGGGTGATCTCAACCTCACCGAATCTTTTGCCTTTTATTTCCGCTACCTCATGGGTTTCCCAAACCTTGGGTTCAAGGTTGCCGGCTTTAACTTCCGAAACAGCATCAGCCGGATGAACGAGATCCTCACCTTCTTCGACCGGATAACGCGGTTCTTGGCCGGGCCTTAAACGTTTTGCAATTATTCGAGCGAATAAATTTCTTAATT
>CAZCYM010000110.1:0-3006 GCA_964502945.1 uncultured Candidatus Saccharibacteria bacterium | reverse complement strand
CGGCTTTATCAAGGGTGGATATATCCGAAGATCAGAGAAAGGATTTCTACTTATATATTGATGAGTTTCAGAACTTCACTACCGACAGCATAGGGATAATTTTGTCTGAAGCTAGAAAATACCGCTTAGACTTGGTGGTGGCCCATCAGTTTATAAAACAGCTCAAAGACAATATTCGCGATGCCGTATTTGGGAATGTGGGCTCGCTTGTATCTTTTCGGGTTGGTCCTGATGATGCCGAGTTTCTAAAAAACAAGTTTGGGCCGGTATTTACGCCCCAAGATCTTATAAACATAGACAATTTGAATGCCTATGCTAGTTTGTTGATAAATGGACAAACGGTCAGAGCGTTTAATATTAAACTCAATACGGAACAAGTCTTTGATGCCGGTTCGCCTCAAATGGGTGAGATGGTTAAACAAATGTCCAGATTAAAATATGGCCGTCCTCGAGCGGAAGTCGAGCAAGAAATACAAGAAAGAGTGTCAGCGGTAATAAAATAAGCACATAAGCGCATAAGCTTGTAAGCACGTAAGCTTTTTAGTCCTAAGCTTATCGGCTTATTAGCTTGCCAGCTTATTAGCTAAATTGTTTTCACGCAAAGATTTATTTTTTTCTCTAGTCACTGGTTTTTACGCTGGTATTATTGCTTGGTTGATTTTTAGTTACTTAAATATACCGGCATTACATTTTGGAAAAATGGTTCCGGTGAGTTGTAGGTCTATTGCTCCATGTTATACGTATCAATTTGTATTCCATTGGGTTTATCTAGTGATCATTGTACCAGCGCTATGGATTCTGGGTGTTAATCTGGGTTATTTTATCGGCCGATGGATACCGTTTTTCAATCAGTTCGGTAAATACGCCGCTATCGGATTTACTAATTTTGTAGTTGATACCGGGGTAGTTAATCTTCTAATTGCTTTTTCTGGTATTGCTTCTGGGGTAGGGTTTTCTATTTTTAAGTCCCTTTCTTTTATAGTTGCCGTAACTCACAGTTATCTTTGGAATAGACTTTGGGTTTTTGAATCGAAAGAGGGACAGAAAAAAGAATTTATTAAATTCATGACAGTCAATCTGGTTGCGATTACAGTTAATGTCGGAGTGGCATCTTTCGTGGTAAACTATATTGATCCAATTTATGGGTTTGATGCTAAAACCTGGGCCAATGTTGGAGTAGTTGTTGGCTCGGCGGTCTCCTTGATATTTAGTTTTGTCGGACTCAAATTAGTTGTATTTAAGACAAAAAATAATGTTGTATCGCAAATACCGCCCTCAAACTTTTAGTGAAGTGGTGGGGCAGGAACATGTAGTTAAGACGCTTGAAGGGGCACTTACCACTGGCCGAATAGGCCATGCTTATTTATTTTGCGGACCTCGAGGAACGGGGAAGACCACCCTTGCCCGTTTATTTGCCAAATCGCTCAACTGCGCCAATTTTTCCAAAATTTCTGGAGAAAATTTTGTTGAAAAATTGAGCGTCCGCCGAAGCTTTCTTGACCTTCGAAGTTTTAACGAAGGAGGTAGCGAGGGCGGATTGAATATACCTTGTGATGAATGTGATTTTTGTCAGGCTATTCGTAGCGGTAATTCTCTCGATCTGATAGAAATAGATGCGGCTTCAAATCGTGGTATAGATGAGATACGAAGTTTAAAAGAATCGGCCTCGGTCGCTTCGTTTGGAGGAAAATACAAAGTTTTTATAATTGACGAGGTGCATGCATTAACCAAAGATGCTTTCAATGCCCTCCTTAAGATATTGGAAGAGCCACCGACTCATGTAGTTTTTGTTCTTGCCACAACTGAACCTCACAAAATTCTCTCCACAGTGCTATCAAGGGTTCAAAGGTTCGATTTTAAAAGATTAACTCCAGCCCAGATACTTTATAAATTAAAGGAAGTTTCCAAGGCCGAGAAAATCAAGATAGACGATTTTGGATTAACTGCCATTGCTTTATCTTCTGATGGCGCTTTGCGTGATGCAGAGGTGGCTTTGTCTAAAGTAATTGCGGCCAATGATCGGAATCAAATCATAAGTCGGGAAGATGTTTACAGTACTTTAGGGCTAATACCCATTCATTACCATCCTGAATTTTTAGGCTATCTGATATCAAATGATAAAAACTTGGCCATTGATTTTGTGAATCGGCTTCACATCGGCGGTATAGACCTAGAACGTTTTACAAACAGTTTTATAGAATATCTACGTAAAATATTGATAAATTCCATAAATCCAACTGTTTTAGCTTCTGTAGGCGAGGAATTGTTTGATCACGATAAAAAACTTATTTCTGCTTATTCTCAGCAGTTAACCTCCGACCGACTCATCAGAATGCTCAGCGTTTTTACATCTGCTAAAGAAGGGATGAAATCTTCTCCGATTCCCCAGCTTCCGCTAGAGCTAGCCGTATTGGAGTTGACTGGTTAGGGGTGGGCGATAATCGTCTTACCGGCGGAATCGTATAGACCGGCGCCGTTGTAAAAACGGCTTTTTTGTTATAAAATAAATTAGTTTTTATAATCTAAAATTATATTGCGGGGTCGTCTAACGGTAGGACTCCAGATTTTGGATCTGGCTATATAGGTCCGAATCCTATCCCCGCAGCCACCGAGGATTTGTCAAAGAGTTGGAGGTCGCCTCGCTCCGCTCGGCGATTAAATCATAAGGAGAATTGGGCTTAAAAATCAGTTGGCGATTCTGAAGAATATGGTTCGAGCCGATATTTTTAAGAAATGTTGTCATTTCGGGTTTGTTTTCGGATTCAAGCAGTTTCGCGGCTTGATTTAAGGATAAAACGAACTCACGAGCCGGTTCGAGCCACGACAGACCTTTCTGTTCAAAGTCATGGATTTGTTCCCGTAAACCGACCCTTTGCTTGACCAGTTTTTCTTTGCGAGAGGTGTACTCCACGGGAGTAATAGTTTCCTCCAAATATACATCAAGAAGTTTCTCCAATTCCTTGCGCTTTTCTAAAATGTGGTCTATTCTTGAAATAGTTCGGACGG
>CAZCYM010000109.1:321-3144 GCA_964502945.1 uncultured Candidatus Saccharibacteria bacterium | reverse complement strand
TTTTACAGAGCCAATCCCGTGCGTTTCGCACGGGATTGGCTTCCTTAGGTATTTTTGATAAAATAGGTTCTAGCTGAGTCGTAAATCTCCGCCAAATATGTTCCAACTTCCAATATATCAATCCCAAACTAGTTTTAACCCGCTCCCCGGTTTAAATTTGGGCAGTAAGTTTTTTAATTTTAGTTCTGAATTAGCTTGGCTAGCTGTGGGTTTATTGGGTGTAATTTTTATTATCATAAGTTTTATTTTGGTTTATCATTGGAAAAAATTTGGATTGGAAAAGTTAGTTATGGCTAAAATGGCCCTGTCTTATTTTTCAGTTTCAGCAGTACTTTTTGTTACAATAATAGTTTCATTTGTAATTTATTTGAATTCTTTGTAGTATCTAAAATTTATATGTTTGACTTAAGCTCAGACGAAAAGGTAGTTCTAAAAGTTCATCGGCATAAGCTGGTATTAGTTTTTAAATCATTTTTTTTAGTTTTATTTGTTTTATTGCCACCAGTACTTTTCTGGTTTGGCGGGAGGGCAAGCTTGATTAAGGGCAATGAGCTGGCTTTATTTTCGAGCGTTTACTCGGCCATTTTATTAATCGGTTGGATGGTATTTTTTATAATTTGGACCGATTATTATCTAGACGTACTGATAGTTACCGACAAGAGAATAATAGACATTGAGCAGAGGGGATTTTTTAAGCGAGAGGTTTCTACGGTTAGACTGGAAAGCATTGAGGACATAACCATAAATGTTAGCGGAGTGGTGGCAACATTTTTGGATTATGGAACATTAAAACTACAAACAGCGGCTGAAAATAGGGAATTTATTATTAATGATATCCCACATCCTAATCAGGTAAAATCAACAATATTTGAGTTACAGAATACGCAGATAGCATCGCCTAAATCAGTAAAAATAGCTCAACCATAAATGAGAAAACTATTTCTTGGCTTTATGCCAATAACAATTCTGGCAGCAATAAGTCTAGCTATAATAGCGACGAGTTTTGATCCTTTCAGTTCGGACAACTTTACCAAATTTTTATTTTTTGCTTCCTTAGCGACATTTATTTGGGGGTGCGGGGCAATAGTATTTTATATTTTAAACTTATTCTCCGATGACCGCTCTGCAGATTCTCTCAGAAGGGGTTTTTTTATAGCGTTGTTGGCCTTGGCCCTAGTTTTATTGAAGAAACAAGGTTTGCTGTACTGGTATACCGGATTTTTGACCGCGCTGATTATAATGCTTATTGAGGTTTGGATATATAAAATAGGTAAATTAACCACAACTGGTAATTAAGATAACCTAGAATAGTAAACTCATGGACATTTTAATTAACAATGAAGAATCAGAAAAGGTAATAAAAGCTCTCGAGAGAAAACATGATCCTGAATCTGAACGCATGAAGCGTTTTTTGGCTATGCCTGATTTGTCGCGTACGCCGGGTAGTCCTATCCATGAAATAGTACAGCGTATTATCGCTCTGTCTGATTTTAAGGGCTTTGATGTTATAGGAGTGCCAGAAATAGTGCCGGCTGACATAAGTTTTGATTTATTTGATTTTCCCGCCAACCACCCAGTTCGTTCAAAATCCGATACCTACTATGTTGATGATAAGCACATTCTTCGTACCCACACGACGGTGATGTGGTATTATTACCTTCAAAACGAAGACGTAAAACGACGCATGGCTGCAGGTGAGTCGGTTGGCTGTTTTTCTTTCGGTAAAGTTTATCGCAAAGATGAAATAGACCGAAACCATATGAACGTTTTTCACCAGATTGACGGTTGGTATTTAATCCCGAAGGATAAAAAAATAATTGGATTAGAAGATTTGGAACATATATTACGAGGTATCGCTCGGGCAGTATTTGGTCCCGATGCCAAGCTTAAGATTTTTCCGGATATATTCCCATACACCGATCCGTCATTACAAATGGAGGTAGATAAGAACGGCAAATGGCTGGAAGTTTTAGGGAGCGGTATAGTGAAGGGGAGTGTTCTCGAAAAATTCGGCGTGGATTCGTTCAAATGGAACGGTTGGGCATTTGGACCCGGCATCGAGCGATTGGCTATGGTTAGTATGGATTTGCCAGATATCCGCTTGCTCTGGTCAAACGATGAAAGAGTCAAGAAACAGTTGAAGCTCGGCAATAAATACAAAGAAGTTTCAAAGTATCCGCCGATTACTCGGGATATATCTTTTGTGGTGAATAATGATTTTGTGCCCAATAATTACTTTGACTTAATCCGTGATTTGGGAGGGGACTTGGTTGAACAGGTTGAGCTTTTAGATAAATACGAAAATGCCGACAAATTCGGCAAAGACAAAATAAGTTATACCTATCGTATTATCTATCGCTCCAATGAGAGAACCCTTACTATTGAAGAAATTGATCCAATTCAAGCTAAAATCTATGATGAAACGGCCAAGCAATTTGGGGCAGAATTGAGGTAAAATTAGCCACAATTTCGGGTTGCCTTTTAGGTTAGAAATTGCTATAATTATAGTACAAATAAGGTCCCGCTCAGGCGGGATACTAGTTTGAATTAGATAGCTGAGGGGTGACCTGACTGGGGACCCCATGGACACGGAAATTTATTGAGTATTCATGGGGTGAGGAGGGGCAGGACCCCGAAGCGTTGATTTAATATGGCCGATAATAAGGATAAAACACAATCATACTCAGCGAAAGACATCCAAGTCTTGGAGGGACTTGAACCAGTCCGAAAAAGACCGGGTATGTATATTGGTTCAACCGGACCGGAAGGCTTACACCATTTAATCTGGGAAGCTTTTGATAATTCCGTAACATATCAAACCCC
>CAZCYM010000109.1:0-296 GCA_964502945.1 uncultured Candidatus Saccharibacteria bacterium | reverse complement strand
TCCTGGATGCCTATTTTGATTCTCATAAGAATTTTGTTGAGAAATCTCATGATGGCAAATGTGAGATTTTAAGAAATGGCCTTCCTATAGAATCCTTGTCATTTAGTAACCGAGACTTGTCGCTCTCATACCATAAAGTTTCCTCGCTTATCAGACATAAGGTCAATAGTGATATATATAGATTAACTCTTCAAAATGGTCGGCAAGTTGAGATTACTCCCTACCATTCTCTTTTTACCCTTAAAAAAGGAGAAGTCGTACCAGTTAAAGGATCTGATGTGGTTATTGGTAGCCCT
>CAZCYM010000108.1:0-3162 GCA_964502945.1 uncultured Candidatus Saccharibacteria bacterium | reverse complement strand
ATAGTCACGACATCGCAAGTCGATACATCGAAAACACTAGATTTTTTAGAAGAAATAAATAAATCTTTGGGTATTATTCCGCATGAACAAGAAAAAATTCCTGCTGAAATACAGGAATTAGTCGAAAAAAGAGAGAAGCTTAGAGAAGAAAAAAATTATGATGAATCAGACAAAATAAGAGCCCAGATACAAGATCTGGGCTGGGAAGTTGAGGATACGATTTATGGGCCGCTTACTGTCCGTAAATCTGATCCATAAGGAACTCGTATTCATCTTCGACTATTTCTCTGGTAGAATTGACCATAGTCACAATCATCAGAGTTCCATAGCCTAATAGGAATAGAAACAGAAGTCCGGAAAGCAATATGCTCCAAGGCGGTAGACTCAGCATTAACCACACTGCAACTTTGATAATCAGTATCGTAGCAACCACTATAATGGCATTTAGAACAAACTGGTTATGGAGCTTTCTCGTGGCCAAGAAATAGTCTCTGAGTTCTCCGAAAACTTCTTCCTCCGGTCTGATAACTCTTCTGCCAAATATCAGCTTAGCTTCCCTGCGTTGCGCTTCAATAGTAGGAATTTTCAAAAAAGATCGAATCGTTTTCGAAAGCATAAAAGGCAATAATAGCAAAGAAACTGATAATAAAATAAGTCCGCTTAGATCAGAAGTCATCTATATACCCCTTTTTGTTAAGTATCTTCCTAATTTATAAATACTATACAAGATTTTAAATTATTTGTAAAGTGCTAAGTAATCAGGTGAAAAAAATATATTTCCTCGGTATCGGCGGTATCGCCATGGCTAATGTGGCCTGCCTTCTTAAGACGAAGGGTTATTTGATTTCCGGCTCTGATCTAGACACTTTTGGTCCATCGGCTATTCTTCTAAAACAAGCCGGGATCAATTACTTTAAAGACCATAGTGATAACCATATTAAAAAGTTCAAACCATACATGGTAGTAATCGGCAATGCTATGTCCAGAGGCAACCCGAGCTTGGAGTATGTCCTCAACAACCGAATCCCCTATTGCTCAATGCCGGAAATTATAAAAACAGAACTTCTCTCCAATAAAAAACCTATCGTCATAACCGGTACTAGCGGAAAAACTACAACTACTGCCCTACTCGCTTGGATACTTTACAAAACTGGACTAAAACCAACGGCCCTAGTCGGAGGAATAATGAATAACTTTGACTCTGGATTTGTAAGTGGCAATGGTAAATATGTCATTATTGAGGGCGATGAATATAACTCTTCTTTCTATGACGCCTCGCCGAAATTTATGCACTATCAACCATATATCGGCCTATTAAGTGCTTTCAAAAAGTTTGTTAATATCATCCCTTCCAAGGGTTTAGTCGTTCTAAATAAGGGTGATAAAAATACTTCTAATGTGCTAAGTGGGGTAAAATCTCGAGTTAAAACTTTTGGCAAAAATGGCGATATTTGGACAACTGACAAGATAGACTCAACCTCACACGGACTTTCCTTCGTCGTATATAATGGTTCAAAAAGACTTGGTAGAGTTGAAACCTCCCTCTTTGGCAGACACAATGTCGAAAATATACTTGCGGCCATCACCGTTGGTCTTGAATTGAAAATACCATTCAAGAAAATTTCCGAAGCCGTGGCCAGCTTTGAGGGAGTGAAGAGACGACTCGAGATAATACATCAAAAAGATAACACGATAATAATCGACGACTTCGCCCATAACCCAGATAAGGTCTTGGCATCTCTTTCTGCTTTACGAGGTCATTTCCCGAAACATCAAATCATAGCTATTTTCGAACCTCGGACCGGTTCTTCGAGAAGAAAGTTTTTTCAAAATCATTATCCCCAATCTTTTAAATCAGCAGATATAGTCTATATCGCCGAACCATACAAAAAACATGCCCTAAATAAAAAAGAAACCTTCTCAAGCTGGCAACTTGTAAAAGATTTAAACAAACAAGGGATAGAGGCATATACCCTCAAAACCGCAGATGATATTCTGAAAAGTATCAAGAAAAGACTCCCCTCAATTCTCGCCCAGCCCTTCGACAAGGCTCAGGGCAAGCCTACTATCATCGTCGTCATGACCAGCGGCGACTTCGACGGCATTCACCAAAAACTTATTGATTTGGTTTTTTAATTTCCCGCTCTCGCTCTTCTCAAATTTTGATCACCTCCTCACCTCGTAAATTTATTCGGAATAGCCTAGATTGTTATTAGCCAAAATAACAGGGAACCCTCGCTTCCGCGAGTTGGAACCGCTTTTGGCAAGAAATACAGGCCTTTCTGGGGTTTCTGCAAGCGAACCCTTTCCGTCTCATTTTCGAAACCTTTGAGCCACATTCTTAAAAATCTCGCGTAGGCAGTAGCCGAGAACAAGATTTGATGGCAATACACAACTAATGAACACTTTTTCTTGCCCAGTAGTAGAAATTTGAGATACAATTCATTCAATGAATGAATTGTAAGCCAAAGGCAACTCAAATTTTCACTACTGGGCTTGCTTGTTTCTAGTTATTGAAGATATAATTATCTATGCAAAAGATTTCTCCCAACCAGCTGCCTCCTCAAAGTCTCGATGCTGAGAAATCAGTCCTGGGTTCGATAATTATTGATAAGGATTCGCTCCATAAAGTTGTAGACTTTTTAAATCCTGATGATTTCTATCATCCTTCTCATCAAATAATCTATGCCACCGCTCTGAATCTCTTTGAAAAAAACGAACCGATAGATATGCTCAGTCTATCTAACCGACTTGAAGAGATGGGCCAGCTAAATGAAGCCGGGGGAATAAGCTATTTAACCGCTATTGCCAATTCTGTCCCCACTTCAAGCCATATCGGAACCTATGGTAAAATCGTCCAGAGAAAAAAGATGCTTCGTGATCTCATCGGCGCCGCTCAACATATTTCGAATCTAGGCCATAATGAAGAAGAAGACGTTGAACATTTATTGGACGAGGCCGAACAAAAAATATTTTCCGTTTCTCAACGTTCATTAACCCACGCCTTTGCCCATTTAGGATCCGGCCTGAGTGATGCTATGGAAAGGATCACCAACCAAGACATGGGAATTCTGCGAGGATATGCCACAAAACATAAATATCTAGACAATCTTCTCGGCGGACTACAAAAATCTGATCTTATTATCGTAGCCGCTAGGCCAT
>CAZCYM010000107.1:0-3196 GCA_964502945.1 uncultured Candidatus Saccharibacteria bacterium | reverse complement strand
CCCGGACTTTGCATGATGCCGTACTCGATAATAAGTTGTTGGCCTTTCTCGCTTGCAGCGTCAATTTCCTCAATCCGCAGGTAAGGATAATCCTTACCTAAATTTTCAAGCAATTCTTTGACATCAGCACAATGCTCACAATCATTGGGTCTAATAAAAGTTAGTTTCATCATAGACTATTAAGATAATCACGAGCCGCAAGCGCAGCCTTAACGCCGTCTCCGGCTGCTATATTATACTGCTTGTATTTTCCGTTTGCTACATCGCCGGCGGCAAAGATTCCTGGCTGACTGGTAGCGCCAGTCTGCGCGTCAGTAACGATAAATCCAGAGTCATCCAATTCAACTAATTCTTTTACTAAACCGCTATTGGGTTCAAAACCCAACTCTACAAATATGCCGTCAACCAGCAGTAACTGCTCCTGCTTTGCTTTGGGGTCAAAATGTGTGACTCCTGTTACCCAAGTCTCGCCCTCAATTCGAATAATTTCCTGCAACTCTATCAGGTAAACATTTTTGGCATACTTTGACAATGTTTTGGATGCTTCCTCGGTTTTGCCAGCATTGGAAACCAGTGCGACTTTTTTTCCACTATAGAATGGCGCATCGCAATTTATGCAGTAACTTATACCTTTATTATACAGTCTATTTTCCCCACCTACCAAGAGTCTTTTGTGACTTGTGCCCGTGGCTATAATCAAGGCTTTTCCTTGGAGCTGTTCTGTCGGCGTTTTAACCTTGAATAAGGCTTTATATTTTTCAATTTTGACAATCGTTGTCGGAATTTTGATTGTTAACGATTTATCAAAAACCTTGAGATGCTCTTCTAGTTTTTTCGCAAGGTCTTTTTTTGAAAGTCCAGGGTCCCCAAGCCAGTTTTCAATTCTAACACCACCTGACTCGCCTAGAAAAGATTCAGCAACTAATGCAATTTTCGATTCATGTCTAGCAGCATTAATCGCCGCTGCCGCTCCGGCAGGTCCCGCCCCGATAACAATGACATCATACATTCCATTCATATTATGGTTGGTCATCTTCATCTGGCGATTTTGCTTGACGAAAAGCTCGTCGAATAAGATAAGCTAAGGCAATCACAAGCAACACAGTAAAAATTGCCTGACTATAAGGAATTACTTGAATTGGTTTAGCTAACTTATCAATCCAGGCCTTAAGTTTAATCGACAAGTCGGCAGTACCAAAATTCATGTTTAGCCGATTAGTCATAGTAAGAAACAATATCACGATTCCAGTGCTTGTAAAAACAATGAAAGCCAAGAAATTAGCTAGTGATACTTTCAGGCTGCCGAAATTGAATTTTATCCGCTGGATACTCAAGATCTTGTTCATCAGGCCTTGCTGGAAAAAAAGACCAATAATAAACAGCGGGAACACTATGCCGAGAGTGTAGGCTAAGCCAACGCCTGCTGCTTGCAACAGGCTAGGCGAAAGAGCGGATAAGGTTAGCGCCCCAAGCAGCACCGGAGCGCAGCAAGAGCTGGAAAGTCCTGAAACTACTCCAAGCACATATGCAGAGGCGGCGTCAGTTACCTGCGACGACTTAAGGCGCGATACAAACGGCAGGCTGATGGTTTTGCCAAACAAAGACATGATTCCAATACCAATCATAAGCACACTGCCCAAAACATAGACATAGTAATGATGAGCAGTGGCAAAAGAAGCCGCGTACCGAACCCCAAGCACTATTGGGAGCATTACTGATGCTACACCGGCGGCAAAAATCATGGTCATCAATATGACTTCTGATTTTGACTTAAATGCCGTGCCTAAGTAAGCGGGCAGCATCAAAGTAATGCAGCAAGGAGCGAACAGCATTACGGTACCGCCCAGGAAGGCAACAAGTAAAGATGCGTTCGCGAATAAAGTTGTAGCAGTGGCAGTATCGGTAAGCATTATGATTTTCCTAATGCTGTCTTAACTTCTTTAATAATTTCATCTGATTCCACAAACATCACTCCTCGCGAAACCGTCATGCCGTAATCAGGCCAGTAATCCTTTCGCCATTTAATGATGCCATCAGTTCCAACCAAAATAAACGTATGTCCTGCCCTTTTACCCATACCCATGCTGAAGGGCAACAAATCATAATCATATGTGACGTCGGTTTTGGCATTTGTATAGGAAAGCACCAAGCTTTTTTGAATTCCATAACGCTCCAACGATTGCCTTAATTGATCAAGCGTATCAACGCCAGAGACATTTAATACTGCTACATTCATCTTGTCGAATTCGTCAAGGCGTTTCTCAAGAGCTGGAATTTGCTGCATGCAGGGATCACAAGATAAGCCTTCGTGGAAGAAGATGAGAACATTTTGCTTGCCTTTAAATTGCGACAAAGTTATGGTCTCTCCGTTGGTGGCCCGAAGGCTGAAGTCTAAAGCGGCATGGCCTGTGGTTACCTTCGTGCTTCCATCAGCCTTAGACTTATTTTGAGTTTTGGATAGCACAACTCCCAGACCAATTGCAAGTCCCGCCGCCACAATTATCACGATAATTTTTTTCATAATAGTTTATTAATAATAAACCTAACAAATATAAAACTGCTCAAAGCAAATAGCATAAACAGCTACTTCTTTCAAAGCAGTTTAATATTAGGCGTAAAGTTTAGGTTGCAGTATTCCCCGCGAGAATACTAAAGTAAGATAACTAAAAAGGCTGCTATCGGGATGATCCTTTTGATAGAGCCTATAGACTTGATAAATTGAAAAATTAAATTTAAGTAGACCGACTGACAAAAGCGCTGCACCAACAGCAAGCAAGGCAACCAATACCAAAATATTATCCTGATTCTGAGTAGTCAAAAATTTGCTTTGCCATGCTGTAACATGCTCTAGGGGGTACATTTGACATATGCTATTGTGGTTTTCTAATAACGCGCAACCAGTCATTTGCCCCTGTAAATTAACTGGCATACTTAAACCAAGCCCGAATAGGGTTACAACTGTAAAAATTATGATTAATATTGTGCCTAATGTCTCTCTCTTGAGCATAGCTAAATTATACCATAACTTCCTTAAATTTATTATAACAGATGTTAACCTATCTGTAACATATGAGAGTAATAGATTATAAGCTCTAAGAGTGCCAGATAAAAAACGCGATCAAAGCAATCAGGCCTAACCCGGCGCTGATGCTCAATAATCGGAGTGTCTTTGCCGCCCTTACTTCACTCGGTTTCT
>CAZCYM010000106.1:0-3197 GCA_964502945.1 uncultured Candidatus Saccharibacteria bacterium | reverse complement strand
TTAATCATTCCGCAGATTATATTCCATGGCTAAATCTGAGTCAATCTTGCCAAAAATCAAAAGTATTTTAAAAAATATTTTCTTGCATAACCCGACCCCCCTTCAATCCAATGTCACGTCTTGCGATGTCGTGACTTTGTTATTCCAGCAATAATCCTCCCGCACCTATTTCTTCTAGATTAAGGTCATTTAAAAACTCGGTAACCCTTGCCTTATATTTCTCTACTCCTCCAAAAACATCCAGTAAAAAACTGCGATTAGTTACTGATGGAAAATTCTTCTGGCCAATATAATCTGGGAAGCTACTCCACCTGTAATTCTCCAGAAAATTAATTGCCCCAGCAGCATTTCTTAGTTTACCTTCTCTCCACTCAGGCATATGCAAATCCAATGGGTTCAAATGAATATAGTGGGGCAAATACATAAAATGATTTTCATTTTCTATTAATATCGATTTATATCTTGACTCGAAAAGCACTCCCTTCCTATCATTCTTGATATTAAAATACTTGGCATAGCCCATATTTATTTTTTTTTTTTTTCTTTGTATTACATCTTTCACCCTCGGACTTAACATTAGATGGTAGTGATTCGGCATCAAACAAAAAGCATGAATATCAACCAGAAGCTTCCTCTTTGTACGCCCTTCTCTAATGTCACGTCTTGCGATGTCGTGACTTTGGTTTGTACGCCCTTCTCTAATGTCACGTCTTGCGATGTCGTGACTTTGGTTAAAGCCCCTTCGGAAAGACGCACTAACAGACTCCGAATTATTAAACTCGAATAGGTTATGAATAAATCTAAAGTAATCCCTATCATTCAGGAATATTTTCCTCTTATCTACTCCTCTACTTAATATATGATAAATATCCATACTTTGTTATAAATTACAAGTTATTTATCAAATAATGATCGGCGTTGCAAACGAAAATCCCCTTTCGGGGATTTTCGGTCTTGTAAAACGTAAGCCGAGTTCTGTTTTACCTCGCCATAGCCTTTAAACAAAGGCGGGTCGAGATAATGGTAATCATTTATCTAGGCCTGCCATTACTGGCAAGCTCAAGCCCTTCGATAAACTCAGGGCAATAGCGGTCTAACTTTTCGAATCCTTCGACAGGCTCAGGATAAGCCTTGCCCTATCAAAGAAAACGCTGACCTTGCACACAAGTAAGGATTTAGCCGTTTCATTCCCGCTTTATAAGCCCTATGGCGGGACTAAGCCATCCCTGCCTGCCGTCAGGCAGGTACGTTGGGATTGGGGCCTTTCTTGATCTTTCGATAAAGAACGTTTCTGATCGCACCTCTTGGATCACTCCAGACGGGTATTACCCGCTACTCTGCTCTCTTCTTCGCATAAAGCTTCGAAGAGGAGTGCTCGGACTTTCCTCTGCGGGTTGCCCCGCAGCAATTACCTCATTTACAAGACTAAGTTATCATAGCACATTCGAATCTATAAATCCAGCTTATTTTCCTCTCTGTCTAGAACCTGATTAACTAATCTATCGGCCCCAGTATTCTTCCCGCGCAGAACGTGTTTGAATTCAATCTTTCCAAAGTCGAGCCGAAGATTATGAACTTCCAAGAAAAGTTTTTGGATATTCTCTTCCTTGACCTTATACTGGTGATTCAATTGTTTTACTAAAAGTTCACTATCCATATAAAAGATCACCTGACTCGTTTCTGCCTTGTCGCTACCAACCAACTGTTTCAATTTTTTCAAAGCAAAAATAACCGCCTGATACTCAGCTTCGTTATTAGTAGTGACACCAATATATTCTCCATATTCTTTCTTCTCTTCTCCTAAGCCCTCAATAACTATGCCTATAGCAGCAGAACCAGGATTACCTCGAGAACCACCGTCGGTATGTATTAAAAATTTATTCATAAATTTTTAAGTTTAAAAGTTTAAATATTTAAACATCCGCACCCTTCCATGGAAGCTTAGGACAACTTTTTACGTAAAAACCGGCTGATTTTTTATGTCCTCCGCCACCGTTAAATTTAGAGGCGATTTTAGAAACATCGACGGTACCATCGGATCTCAGAGATACATGAATCCCTCCATCTACTTCCTGGGCCCATACAATTCCTATCGGTGGTAACTTCTTATAGAGAGCATTGGCGATCTGAGAGTTGAATATTGGCGAATTTACGGCATAAGCTTTATAACCTAAGAAGTTAACCGAAACAGCATGATTAGTAATAATACTTTCTATTAACCCGTCCTGGTATTTAAGAATAAACGCCCCCTTATTTAGATACTCTTGATATTTTATCTTGTCCTCCACGCTCTTAACAGCTTCGCTCCATTTTTTGAAATCGAAATTAATCGTATCAAGATAGGCGATTAACTCCTTGGATCCGGATATTTTAAACTTCCACAAGTCCATATCTTCAATGTGTGCGAGCAGTTTTGGTACTTTTGTTTCTGGATAAAAATATTTCCAAGCCAAAACAGCACCAGAATGGTTATTGTCAAAGAGGCCGTCTTTAATCAAAACAAAGGATTTTTGATTTGAAATGTGATGGTCAATAGCTACAAATTTTTTATTATCGGCAACCAGTTTTTTTAAATACTGAACAGGATAAACTAGGTCTAGCATATATACCTCCTTATTTTTGAGTCCATCTATCGGCGCGGTTCCGGGATTTATCCCGATATAATCAGCCCTGTTGCCAAACTTTTTCCAAGCAACCCAGGCCGAACTAAAACCATCAGTACAGTCATTATGGTAAAGCACAACAATATCTTTAGTTGGTTTTCTTATGGCTTTTCTTTTTTCTATAAATTTAATCATAGTAGTTCAACGCTTCTAATCCTGGTAATTTTTCACCGGCTAGAAACGAGAGCATGGATCCCCCGCCGGTTGAAATAAAATCAAATTTATCAAGAAGCCCAAGCTTGTCAACTGCCGCAATTGTATCTCCCCCGCCTATGGTTTTAAATCCTTTAGATGCCGCAACAGCTTGAGCGATGCTATTAGTCCCTATCGAGAACCTTTCATCCTCAAAAAGACCCATTGGTCCGTTCCAAATAACTACCTTAGCGCCTTTTATAATATTTAAATACTCCTTGACTGTTTTAGGACCGATATCAAAAATTTTCCTTTCAAAAACATTAAAATCGGTAGGTATCATTAACCGACTATCTCTAATATCTAGCCCCTCGAGCAAGCCAGCAGTATCTCTGTCGGCAA
>CAZCYM010000105.1:0-3206 GCA_964502945.1 uncultured Candidatus Saccharibacteria bacterium | reverse complement strand
GATTTTCAGACCGTCCGACAACTGTCGATAATTCATAAATATTTGATAGAAAACAAGGTCAGAAAATGATAAAATTAAGGTATGAAAGCCTTAATTTTTTGTTAGTGACAGACAGAAAAGCACAAATATCATGTTCAAAGAATACAATCAAAACCAACTCCAGCTATTACCCCAAGATCTTGAATCTAAAATCGCCAAAGATCACTTGGCTAAATTGATAAGTTACTCGGTAGATAAGATGAATCTGTCATTTATTGAACAAACCTACTCTAATGACGGTCAGAGAGCCTATGATCCCAGAATGCTGCTCAAAATATTAACCTATGCCTACGCTCTTGGCCTTCATGGTTCCAGAAAGATTGCCGATCGCCTAAAGGAGGATATCGTCTTTATGTGGTTGGCTGGCAGAAATACGCCTGATTTCAGAACTATCTCTGATTTTAGAAAAGAAAAACTTAATAATTTTGAGAATATTTTTGAACAGATTTTAGATACCTGTTTTTCCATCGGCATAGCCAAAGTTGGCAAGGTCTCTATAGACGGCAGTAAAGTCCTAGCCAATGCCTCAAAGAACAAGACAGTTTACCGAATTAATCTAAAGAAGAGAAGGGAGCTTATCCATCAAAAAGTAGCAGAAATCATGAAGGAGGTTGAAAAGGCTGATGAAGAGGAAGAAAGGCTCTATGGCAATGCTACCCCTCATCGAACCGGCATTGATTTTACCGATAAGAAAGTGCTTAAAAAGATAGACCTGGCTATTAAGAAATCTGAACAACAAAGAAAAAGGCTGGAAAAGAAAAAAGCTATTCTCTCGGCTAAGGAAGCGGAGATTAATCAAAAAGAGAGGTTGATGAGAAAAGACCGCAATTCTTTTTCACCAACCGACAAAGATTCAACGGCCATGATGATGAAGGAGGGATACATTGCTCCAGGTTACAATATTCAATTAGCCACTGAACATCAAGTCATCTTAGCTTATGGAATTTCCTCTAACCGAAACGACCAAAAGTTGTTAAAACCGATGGTAGAGAAAGTTGAAACACTAACCAAGAGAATTCCCGAAGCAGTAGCAACCGATGCCGGCTATGGCACCAAGTCAAATTATCGATACCTCAAACATCGAAAAATACAGAGTTACATCCCTTACAATATGTATGAGCAGGAGCGGATTCTTAGAAACAAAGGTCTCTACCAATATCCCAAAAATCCAGACATTGAATTAGAGAGATACAAATTCCTCCAAAGACTAAGATTAGGGAGTTCGGAAGGCAAAGAGATGATGAAAAGAAGGAGAGAGGACGTGGAACCGGTATTTGGCGATATTAAGAGAAATATGGGATTTAGAAGATTCAATCTTAGGGGTAAAAGAAAATGCGAAGTAGAACTTGGCCTGATTAGTCTCGCCCATAACTTTAAAAAGATCAAAAACTACGTTAAAAGAATGACTGAATGGGGTGATGGCAGGAAACAAATCCTTGAGTTGGGATCAGTTCTTGGGTATTTACCCGTTTAAGATGCATACTCAAGAACTGTTCTGAGCTTGTTTCGGCTGGATTTAAATATTGTTTTGAGTTGTCGGACGGTCTGACCACAATCACTTCAGAAAGAAATACTGACTATTGACCAAAACGCAAACTCTTTAAAACTGCATCGAAGGGGCAGATCTCATTCTCTCCAGTAGGTACGCCATAATAGAAATGCAATAGTTTTCCGTCAGAGGCAAAAGTAAATACATCTGTTATTTTATAATTTTTACTGGGGCCCGAATACGCAATGCCACTACCGTGAGCATATTCCATTTTTTGAGTGCGCGTTGTCATTATTGCTTCTCTGCCACCTACCCTGATATTTATCTGTTGATAGTCTGGATTGGAAGCAAGCGCATCCGCATACTCCTTGATGGTAAATAACTTTGACTGACCGGATTTTTCAATTAAATTTTCCTCTTTGTCCACAACTAAAAAGTCCACACCTGGAGTATCCACCAAATAGTTGGAATCAGACTCCCCAAACGATACTATGGTCTGGTCTCTGTCATTTTCTCTGGGTTTATCCCAGTAAGCAAAATAATCCAAATTCAGACCTATTACAGAATTGTAATATGGCATGAGGTCACAAGCGTCTGTTGGTTTGGCTAAAATAATTTTAGATGAAGGAATAATTAAACCAAGTAACGCTAATGATAAAATTATAATTTTTTTCATGGGAGTAAATTTAATTATTTTGTTAATTTAAAAGTCTTAATGACCTCTGAAATTTGTAAATCTTTTTTCATAAATTCACTGTCTGTTGTATTTATCTTTTGGGTATAATAGCCAAAATAACTTTTTGAATTTTGGCCAAGCAGGGTCGGTTTGGGTCCATATTTTCCGCTTTGAGCTTTCTGCCATTCGGCAGAAGGATAAATACCCACTGTCAATACCGTAATTTGTCCTTTGCCCGCCATAGAATAATACTTGCTGTCCTTAGTAGGTAATGCGTATTCAATATACTTAACATTGCTAAATATCAAGTCCGATGTTTCTACCGCCTTGTAGTTTTTCCAAGCATCTGGAAATTTTAGTTCAAATCTATATTGTGAATTGGCATAAGTCAGCCAATTTACGGAGTCAGGATTGGGGGGTTGGTTTGGAGTATTAGTGCCAGTGATTGGAATATTTTGTTCTGGCTCCGATTTTTTGCCAACGGCTAAATAGACCATAGTTCCGATAATAATAACCGCAATAACACCCAAAATAATACTCAAGGTTTTTTTGCTCATACATTTTGAGACTTCTTTTTACCAGAAACCTTGTTAATTATTAAAAATAGAATTAAGTTTAATACGACCATTAAGATAATATCAAAAATCAAGAGTGAAAAATTCCAGTGTGCGGGAATACAATTACCCGCAAAACCGCCGCATCTTTGTCCGATAAAAAAATTAGGTTGATAGGAAATTAGAGGATATATGCCATACGAGTCAGGACAAACATGCCGGGCGCACGCATCAAAAAACCAACCTACATTTACAAAAAAGGCGATAATAAATGTTGCTACAAGCGAAACCCATTTTGCCAATCTCATGCTTATATTATTGCACATCTGGCTTAATCAAGCAATGTCAAGGGGAGTTCATAAACTATTGCCCGCGCACGGGCGGGAGGGGCAAGGGCAATACCAAAATTGTTTTTAGCGGCGTATTTCGCTTTGCGAAATACAAAATT
>CAZCYM010000104.1:0-3209 GCA_964502945.1 uncultured Candidatus Saccharibacteria bacterium | reverse complement strand
CCTAAAACCGCCAACTGTTCAGTAGTATTATTCGCATCTCCTTGGGTTGTTATAATCCTTTTTTTCTCCTCTTTATACTACTAATTTACAAATCAGTACGAATGTGCGAATTTTCAGAAAATCTTATTCGTATATTCGTAAAGATTGGTAGATTCAGAGTTTATGTCTTCTCATTAGAAGTTTTTCTACCCGAACCCATGGTTTTTCTTACGTTGCCTCTTATAGTTCTTGAGTTGGTTTTAGATCGGCCGTGAATGGGTAAACGTCTAGTATGTCTTAGCCCCCGCCAAGTGCCTATTTCTTTTAATCTTTTGACATTCTGGCCCACATCTCTCCTTAAATCTCCTTCGACTTTATAATTTTTTTCAATAAGTTTTTGGATTTTACTTAACTCCTCATCGGTAAGATCTTTTGCTTTCTTATCAGGATTTACATTAGCTGATCGTAAAATAACTTTACTTGCAGGAAAACCGACACCATATATATAGGTGAGGGAATAAGCTATCTTCTTATTGTCTGGAATTGTGATTCCAAGTATTCGTGCCACGACATGTAACATGTAACATGTAACATGTAACAATTTTTACTTTGCTACATGATATATGATATATGGATCTACCCCTGTCTCTGTTTATGTTTCGGATTTTTGCACAAACAATAGAGGCGACCTTTTCGCCTAACTAATTTGCAAAAATTACACATTTTCTTAACAGATGCACGTACTTTCATTTTACAATCTTCTGATTATTCTTCCCCTCTTCCCGTCTGGACTCAGTTCTAGTGACACCTTGTCCCCTAACATTACCTTTATATAATTCATTCTCATTTTTCCGGCAAGATAACATAAAACATTGCGTCCATCATCAAGCTGGATACGAAAATTAGTATCAGGAAGGGCTTCGGTAACAACGCCTGTAACTTTTTCTTTTTCTTGATTCAACCCAGTATATCAACATCCAATTGCCTAAGATTTTGTTGTAAAACCAAAGGTTGGATTATTATTATATTATTAAACATTTAACCCAGAATATCATTACATCGGCTAAAAACTATTTGGATGTTGTATTACTGGGCAATTTAAATTAAACAAAAATAAACCTGGGGTGACCTCGATGTTTTAAAGGCGGGAGTTGATCCACATACCGTTTAAAAATCACGGTTCGCCTTACTAAATTGTAGGATTATTTAAGCTTCTCTATGTTAGCAAAATGAAGTTGAAATTTCAAATATGTAAGGCTCATTAGTAATCAAACTTCGTCTCGATTCTACTTAGATCTTTCTGCACTCTCCAAACCCCGAAAGGAGATAAAACAACTCTAGCTGAAGAAATGCCCTCAACGCCTTTTATGTAATCTCTGATTTCATTTTCATTCTTACCCATTAGATCGGCTATGATTTTATCTTGCTCAATCTTACTGTAAGCCAAGCTTTCGACTGTAATATTAAATTTAAGAATCTTGGCTCCATCATCAAATTTAACATCTTGAAATTTTAGATTAAACTTATCCGGAAAAACTGAAACATCATTGATGCTCTGTATGTACTTAACCAATAAGTTGTTGAGGTCAGATTCCTTAAATCCTACCGTACGAAGTGTGGCAACACCTGATACAGTGAAAGAATCGGTGGCCTCATCGATTTGAGCTGACGATGTTATATTATTTACAACCGGCAACAGCGATTCCAATATCTTTAGTCCTGAAGCTTGAGTCTTCAACTCTTGTTGAGCTTCTGCTACTATTCTTTCCTCAACCTTCTTTTTGGCATTAAGATAGTCTTCTTCAGTAACTACTTTTGCCTTTCCAACAATACCACCCTTCATGGATTCGTTAGATTGGCCATAAAATTTACCGTACCTGTCCATGTCGCCCTTTTCCTTAAAGGCTGTAATAGTAAACTTACCAGAACCTATGTTGTATAGATCACCGGCTTTATCGGCAATAACCTCAACCTCGATGCTACCCGGAATTATTTTTCCATTTTGTACTTTTGTACCTGGGACCGTGATAGTCTTGAGGGTTCTGAAAATAAGACCGCTATCAGACTCAAACCTGGTTGTCGCTATTAAGACCTGAGTAGTTGTTCCATACTCATTAAAAACAGTAATCTTGCCTCTGGCCTTTTGAACAACATCTTTTTCTCCGGTTGTTGAAAAACTTTCTTCTATCTTTTTTTCAACTGAGAAAAGCTGGCCAGGAATTTTTTTAAGCTGCTGGCTTACCTCTAAAAATTCGTCAGAAACTGACACGTTTATATTAAAGTTGAGAGGACGGGCTACCGGTTTTACAATAATTTCTGCCTTTCCTAGAGAAACGTACATAACGAAACCAAAAATTATAATCACAATCAAACCATAAAAATACAAGGATTTTTTAGACAATCCGGAGATAGGTGGTCCTTTTGAAAAAAAGTTAAGTTTAAAACGAGGAACAGAAGAACGAACTATTTTTGGAAAATCGGTCCTTTGCCAAACGCGCTGTATTTCATCTAAAGACGCCCTCTCGGGACTAACAAAGCGTTTTGGATTAGATCTTTTTACATCAACCCTGATCGGTCGCTCTGATTTTTTACTTATTTTTACATTTACTGACCCGTCTGGGTTTGATCCGAGAATATCATTCATGGCTCTGGGCGATGTAGATGCTGCAGTTAAAACTACATCGACTTCAGAGTCAATATCAGTAGAAATTATTTCTGCCTCTGGTTCCTCATCTTCTTTAAGATCGTCTTCTGGAAGTTCTTCCTCCGGATCTTCGTCCATCATTCTTATATCCTGCGTGTCATCGGTTATTTCAGTATCTGACACTACTCCTGATTCATCATCGGGTTCATCTTTTTGACTGGCTAAAATTCCAAAGTTATATTTTTCAGCAAAAGAATTTATTTCAGGACTCTCGCTTAAAACAAGAATAGTTTTTCCTAGCTCTTCGGACTCACTGGCCAGTGTGGCAAAACTGTCTTCCCTCAAAAAAGCCCTGGTTTTCTTTGGCAAAACTAAAACCACCTCTTCGGCAGGAGTCGCTCTAAAAATATCAAGGATATCTTCAAGTTTATCGTCCCTCAGAACATTTATGATCTTGGTGGACATTCTACCTCTATTTTATCATAGTTCTTCCAAAAGCAAATCAACAGCTTGCCGTTCCGCTCCAGCCCTCCTTATTTTTCAACCATTCGACTCCTTTAACAAATAGCTACTCCAGACTCATCAT
>CAZCYM010000103.1:2281-3238 GCA_964502945.1 uncultured Candidatus Saccharibacteria bacterium | reverse complement strand
TTTTGTTAACTAAATTAAGATTGATTTGATTGTTTTTACGAAGATAAAAAGTAGGTCGAAAAATGGGGAGAGTTAAGCAATTCTATAACTCAAAACTATCCCCCATCGCGGGCACAATTGAGTCGACTTTTATTTTATTTTTGATCTTCTGAGACAGAACAGAGCTGGAGTGATATTCCCCATGAATGACAAAAACCTTTTTTAGATTACCGTCTTCCTTAGCCTTGCCGACCCAATCAAGAATCATGGCTTGATCAGCGTGAGCTGAATACCCCTCAATGGGGCGAACTTGGCAATTAACGGCAACATGCTGGCCTAATAGTCTTACTTCTTTTTTGCCGTCCATTATCTGCCGGCCGGGAGAACCCTCAACCTGATAACCTACGAAAAGAATGGTCGAATTAGGATCGGGTAGATACCGAACTTCGTGATATAGTATTCTTCCACCCAAAGACATCCCTGAACCGGCAATAATAACTTTTGGTCCCCTTACATCATTAATCGCTCTGGATTCTTGGGCTGAAAAAGTAAGATGGAGACCGGGAAAATTAAATATATCATCACCGGCCCTGATGTCGTGGAGAACTTTTTTATTAAAATATTGCTCGTAATTTTTATAAACCTTGGTCAGCTTTATAGCTAAAGGCGAGTCAAGAAACATCGGAACTTTTGGAAGATGCTCATGCTCTATCATCTCATTTAATTCATAAAGTAATTCCTGTGTTCGCTCTATGGCAAATGTCGGAATTATTACCGTCCCGCCTTTGTGTACTGTTTCTTCGATCGCTTGACGCAGAATATCCTTTCGATTGACATTATTTTCATGGAGTCGATCGCCGTAAGTCGATTCGGTAACGATGTAGTCGGCTTGATTCGGCATATTGTAACGTTTCAAAAGCGGAACCGGATAATTTCCCAGATCACCCGAGAAAACAATTGTCTTTCCTTCGGTCTCGA
>CAZCYM010000103.1:0-2271 GCA_964502945.1 uncultured Candidatus Saccharibacteria bacterium | reverse complement strand
TAAATACATCTTGATTCATTTTTGTCACCTGCCTGTCCGGCCTGCCTGACGGTAGGCAAGGCAGGCAGGTCTTTCCAACTTATTTCGATAATGGCCGAGCCAAGAATATGGCCAGCTTCATAAAAAGTACCCTTAACACCATCTCCCAGATTAAGCTCCTCTCCATATTCGACCCCCTGAGCAAGAAGAAAGGCCTGATGCAGATCTCCGGCACTAAAGAGCGGATCATGACCGTCTTTTTTTGCTTCTTCTTTGATGAGATCAATATTATCGTCGAGAGCTATGGCGGAAAGATCTATAGTCGGTTTAGTGGCAAAAATTTTACCCCTAAAGCCGTCCTTATAAAGTTTAGGCAAACGCCCGGAATGATCAGCATGGCTATGAGTAAGAAAAACAAAATTAATATCTTTTGGATTATAGGGAAATTCCTGATAATTTAAAGCTTCGGCGTATTTTGAACCCTGAAATAAACCACAATCAATTAAGATTTTTGTGTTTCCATGCTCTAGAAGAAAATTAGAGCCGGTAACCTGTTGGACTGCACCGTAGAATGAAAGTTTCATAGCTTACCAGCTTACAAGCTTATAGGCTTATAGGCTAGAGATTAAATATCCTATTATGGGCAACGTTGCTATTAGTGGTAATGCCGTCATTGGTCGTCTTCCGGATTGATTAATAAAAATAAGATGGGTTACTAATAATCCTGTCAAAGTAAACAGACAAATCATTAACGCTTGCCCGATCGATACAAGAGCTACGGAGCTAGACAGTACAAGAGGTAAGCCAATATCACCAGAACCGAGAATCATAAACTTTTCTCCTATTTTATGTTTTGCCTCGTGGCTATGATAAAAAATATCCCTTAGATCAAAAGGAATAATAAAACCAAAGATTGCGCCGCTCTCCATCATACCCTTGGCTAAATAAACCATATGCTTAGTCCAGTAAACAGCCAGAATGTCATAAAAAGACAATATACCCAATAAAGCTACAGCCATCAATGGCGAAATTGTAATTCCTAACATACTAGAAACTCCGGCTATGCCCAAAATCATTCCAATATTATGAACGAGAACATTTCTTATAAGAATAAAAACTAGAACTAGGCCGAGGGCCAGAGCAAGATCCCAAGGAGAACTAACGATCGAGCCAAAGATCAATTGAGAGCCAGAAAAAACGATAAGGGTTAGAAGAAATTTAAAAAAAACTGCACCTACACGCTTGAATCTAAGAACAATCATATAAAATACTGCTGCAAAAATAAGAAAAAATATAATGTTGTCCCAAGAAAACGACGGTTCAATAATACCTTTCTCGACAACGGAAGAATAATTATGAGCAGAAAAAATTCCCAACAACAAAGTTGTGCCAAACAAAATAACTTCTTTTAAAAATAAAGTGGGTTTTAATACCATCGTCTATCTTACTATGATTGTTCCCTGCTCTTCTGTTTTGTTGTTATGATAACCAAAAATACCCTTTTCGGCGAAAGTGTATGAAAAATAGCTACCCTGAGGTATATTACCGACACTATCAAACACGGGGACCTTACCCCCAACAATCTGAGGATCGGATACTATCCGGATACTAAAGAAACTCTCATTCTTGAATCTAACCGTATCTCCGACATGAATTCTAAGATTAGTAGGGCTAAAAACCCCGCTCTTATAAGAGACGGTATAAAATCGCGGCTCCCGAGATTCTTCCGGCAAAGGAGTAGAAATCTTGGAAGACAAATCAACCGGCTTTCCCAACGTTTTTACGGCCCCAGCTAAGACAAGCATTAGAACAATTATCAAAATCCAAAACACCGCCGGATTATGGTGACGTTGAAGTGATGATTCGTTTTTCATTCTCCAGAAAGACATATTTTGAGATGACCCATTCATTTTATCATAAAAATCTAAAAAACAAAAAGGTCTTTCGACCTAGTAATGTTCGCTTAAAAAATTATTGACTGTTTGAAAAATGCATTTGAGACTATCTGTCCTGCTATGTCCATAATTAGAACATGCGATTTGTTGAATTATAATAGTAAAATTCATGCAGGATATCAAATTATCAAAAAAGGTTAACTTGATTTTATGTCCTAGGTCAGATTCTTCCCACTCTTTTCTTACATCCTCTACAAAGTTACGATCCCTGGTTAGAATGATAAAAAAACATTTATCGGGAACTATTTTATTTTCGGCAATACCACTCAAGATATCTCTTAAACAATATGTAAGAATTCTAAGATCTGACCATTCTTCAAACTTTTTAGTATTATAA
>CAZCYM010000102.1:1013-3282 GCA_964502945.1 uncultured Candidatus Saccharibacteria bacterium | reverse complement strand
AAGCCTTAGGACTTAATTCCTTATTCCTTTTCTTAATCCCTTAAACTTAATCCTTCCGTCGGAAATTTTTTTAAGAATTTAAGGATATGATATTATATCAATACGCGGTGAATAGCCACCCAGTTTGAGCTGGGCTACTGCAATTGCTAGTCAAGTACATAACAACCTATTTAAAAAAGTTGTTTGACTGCAATACAAAAACATAAATTCTCACGAATAAGTAATGTCTACCCGATGGAAGGGTGAGAAAAGTAATGACAGGCATTATTATCAAGTTCTTCGGGCAAGCTCCCGGATGGCAACTGGAATCGCGGCGATCGCAAGGCCAAGGTTGACTGGGACAATCCCGGCAATCGCAATTCGAAGTGGGGGGCGTGGCCCTCGGTGAAGGTTTATATACTGTTTGTAAATTTTAGCCAACCGCTAACCATTCGGCCTATTTCGGTTAATAATGCCTGGGCCTGGAAAATTTTGGTTTCATTGGCAATGTTCAACTCAAGAAATAAGCGAAGTTTTAATGTCGCTATTTCAATGTGGCTGCCGGCTTTCAAAAGATATGGTGCTTTCAGCGGCTTTGAGGCATTCTTGGCCATTATCAGTTCTGACATGCAATCCAAAACGTTATTTTCTAAGCTTAAGCCGACGGAATGACGCCACCTTTTTTCAAGATGGTTATTAATGTCAGTTATGAGTTTATATAACTCATAAATTCTGTTTATTATGGATAATTCTTCTTGCATAGACTCTCCATGTTTAGATTTAAGTTTAGAAAATATTTGGAAATCATGGCAAAAATTCAGAAAGGGAAAGGCGGTATCGGCGGAACTTGATGAATTCCAATATTATCTTGAAAGAAATTTATATCAATTATATCTGGACTTGAATAGCGGTCAATACCAGCACGGAAATTATAGAAAGTTTATTGTTTCAGATAATAAAAAACGGGAAGTTTCCGTAGCTTCAATTCGGGACCGAGTCGTCCATCGTTTATTATACGAATATCTGGTTTCAATTTATGACAAAACTTTTATCCCCGATATTTGGTCATGTCGAAAAAGTAAAGGCTTAACAGGCGCGCTTGAAAGAACTGGGCAATTGCTTGCCCGTTATAACCGAAGTTTTGTTTGGCGAAGCGATATTAAAAAGTTTTTTGATCATGTTAACCATGCAATTTTAGTAAGTTTTATAGAAAATAAAGTCGCTGATTTAAAAGCAGTCGGGCTGTTAAAAGAAGTTATTAACAGTTACGAACATGAATATAATTCGGCAACCGCAGAGAGAGAGAGAGAGAGAGAGAGAGAGTAAAGACCGCCGAGGCATTCCTATTGGCAACTTGACCAGCCAGATTTTTGCCAATATTTACTTAGATATATTTGATAAATTTGTAACCCAAGAATTAAAACCTCAAGCCTATTTAAGATATGGGGACGATTTTATTATCATCGGTAATAATAAAAAAGAGCTGATAAAAATTAGAGTGTTTGCGATTACTTTTTTAAAAGATAAGCTCAGCTTGGATTTACATTCAAAAAATGACATAATTATAAAAGCAAAGTGGGGCTTGCATTTTTTGGGAACCCACGTATTTCCCAAGGGCATAAGACTGAACGAAAGAAACAGAAAAAGGGTTTTTGCAAAACTGAATTTAAAAAATACCCCAAGCTATAGCGGGCTTGTTAAAAAATATGGTAACCACAAAATGATGCGGCAATTTAATTGGCAAGTTTTAAATAAAATCAATGACAAAAACTTTTGAACAATCAGGCTCAGACCCAGAAGCAAGGCTTCGGGGCTATCGGGTTGAAGGTGAAAGCGGAGAAAAAGAACCGGTTTTTCAGAAAAAAACAAAAGAGGAACAAAAGGATTCAGGGCCGCTTGAAAGATATAAAAAAGAGGCCCAAGAATTCTTGGATTCCCACCGGCGCTTACTTGCCACTTTTGCCAAGGATGTGTCTTTGAGATTTAAGCTATCGGATGCTTTTTTTATTGACCTTAAAAACGGGGAAATTAATTTGGATATAAGATGGTTTGCTGAAAGAGACTATTCCAAAGAGCAAATTCTCTGGGCTCTGCTTCACGAAAACGTTCACTTTATAGACCTGGCCAATGATCCGGAACAGATGATGGCTAATTTTGAATATATCAAGCAAGGGGCGAGGCAAACCGGAGCGATAATCCTTCAAAAATGGGAGGAGAAATTTGGCCAAAGCGATCCGGAATTTGTTGAAAGACTAAAAACGCCTCAACCGATCGATCCTGAAGATCCAAA
>CAZCYM010000102.1:0-1003 GCA_964502945.1 uncultured Candidatus Saccharibacteria bacterium | reverse complement strand
ATGCGACAGAAATGGCAGCTTATGAAATTCGTCACCGATTTTTTAACGTTCTTGACGACATTTATGTTAATAAAACCGTATCGCGGAAAGCGCCTTTTTATGAATCACAAGAACCTGGAGGTCTGGAGGTTAGAAGGCTCTACCGTGAAAAACTATTTAAAGAGACGAATTATTCATCAAAGCCGCGTCATATGCAAATTATGGACTCTTTATTGCGCGAAGGCATGGTGCCGGATGAAGGTACTGTTTTAGCTCAAGAAGTCAAAGCAATTTTAGATAGAAAAATACTTTTCCAAGGGCAAAAATATTCTATCAAAGAAATAGTAAATAACTTTATAAAACCAAGAACCGGCCGGGATACAAAAGCCGGCCAAAGATATTTTGTTATCAAGCAGGTTCTTGAGCCAATTTTTCTAGAACTTCTGAATAAAGATTTGGAAGAATGGGATCCTCAAAAACCGAAAGAGGGAGAAGGCCAAGGTAACAAGGGTGAGGATGGTAAGGGCAAAGACAGTCCATCTCAAGCTAACCCATTTAGCCGGCCTTACAGAGATGATCAGCAAAACAATCCTGACCAATTCAAACCGTCGCAGATGCAAAAATGGTCGGATAAGAAAAAAGATGATGATAAGAAAGAGGCTGATAAAATCACTCGGGATAAAGAAAACGACAAAAAAACCCCGGATCAGTTGGCTCAAGAAGCCCAAGATGCCATGGATAAAAAATGGGCTGATAAAAATAGCATTCCATACGAATTAATCCAAAAATTCAGAAATATAGAAAAAGAGGTAGCGCCTTATCTTCAAGATTTATCCGAACTTTGGCAAAGAATTATATTCGGGTCAACAAAAAAAACTGAACGGAGCATGGTCGGATATTTTCCCAGCGGAACCGAAATGTCCATTCCCAAAGTTATTGATGAATGGCCCAAAATAGAAAAAGGCCAGCTGGAAGAAGCGCGGGTGATGAAAAAAATTGAAACAAAAGAAATTCTGATAAAAAA
>CAZCYM010000101.1:0-3293 GCA_964502945.1 uncultured Candidatus Saccharibacteria bacterium | reverse complement strand
AGAAAACGTGAAAAAATTCCGTACGAGATTGACGGAATTGTTGTGAGCGTGAATAATAATATTATTTATGATCGGCTTGGCGTTGTAGGTAAGGCTCCTCGCGGGGCGATTGCTTATAAGTTTGCTTCAAAGGAAGCCGAAACCATAGTAGAAGATATTATTGTTCAAGTTGGTAGAACGGGAGTTTTGACTCCGGTGGCCGTATTAAAACCGGTTCATATTGGTGGCACAACAGTCTCTCGGGCCACATTGCATAATCTTGATGAGATACGAAGGCTGGATGTAAAAATAGGGGACACTGTTATTGTTGGTCGGGCTGGAGATGTTATTCCAGATATTAAACAAGTGATCAAAGAATTAAGAACAGGAAAAGAAAAAGAATTTAAAATGCCCAAGAAGTGTCCCGTTTGCGAAAGCGTAGTTGAGCAAGTTTCGGGACGGGTGGCGTTCAAGTGTACTAACAAAAACTGTCCAGCAATAAAAAGAGAGGCCGTTTACCACTTTGTTTCAAGGAAAGCATTTGATATAGACGGGGTTGGGCCTAAGATTGTTGATCAGTTAATGGATGTTGGCCTTATCCGTGATGCAGCCGACCTGTTTACCTTAAAAAAAGAAGATCTTCTTAATTTGGAACGTTTTGCTGATAAATCTGCCCAGAACACAATTGATGCCATTTGGGCTAAGAAAAAAGTTACTCTGGATAAATTCATTTATTCATTAGGCATTGAGCATGTAGGAGAGGAGACCGCAGTCGCATTAGCCAGAAAGTTCAAGAATTTAGACGGTATTAAAAACTCATCTTTAGAAAATCTAGAAAGTGTCCCTGATATTGGACCAGTTGTTGCCCGAAGTATTTATGAATGGTTTCGGAAACCATACAATCTTAAGATTGTAGATAAATTTAAAAAAGCCGGGGTTCACGTTCTTAATGAGAAAATAAAAAAAGGATCCACCAAGTTAGAAGGCAAGACATTTGTTTTGACTGGTGGGCTTGAGTCGATGAGTCGTGAAGAAGCTAAGGATAGAGTTAGAGAGCTTGGCGGTGATATGTCATCTTCAGTTTCAAAGGAAACTGATTATGTTGTGGCTGGCATTAAGCCTGGTTCAAAATATGATAAAGCTAAGAAACTGGGAGTTAAAATTCTAACCGAGAAAGAATTTATTGAACTTCTCGAGTAACTACCGAGATTATTTTACAAGAACTCCACCCCTTGTATCTAGATAAAATTCTAAACCGAACGGACTAGGCGGGATTCCCTTGAGGATTTTTGAACTTACCAGGTTATTTATATTTTCTGGATATTTTCCTATTTTTTGTTTGTATATAGAGACTGCTTTTTCGAGTAGCTCCAATATTTCTATCTGGATTAAGTGAGCCCTAGCACTTTCTTTTATTAGATCATCGTCAGAATTTTCATAAATCGATTCCCATATAGTTTTGGTTTGTTCTCTAACGTTTTTACTGGTTCCATATCTTGAGGCTATAATTTTTATATTCTCCGGAGCGCCGGATGTTTTTGCCGCCATATCAAAGTATAAAGCGGCGTTTTCTCTATCTTTCAAGAAAATGTGGTAGGTCGTGGCTAGATAGTAAGGAATTCTCCAGTCCGGATCAGCATTAGCGATTCCTTGTTTGGCTAGTTCTACTGCCCGATTCTTCATATCGAATGCGGGAAGAATTAATGCCCCGAAAGCATACGGATAGCTGAATTTAGGATCGAGTTTATTTACATTATGTATGAGTCGGGGAAGCTCTTCCGGATAGTCTAAGACCTGTTGAATGGTGTATATCCATATTAATGACGATGCGGCTGAATGAAGACCGAGGTCAACCATTTTTATTATTTCAGCCGGTATCGTATTCAAAGGCATCATGGGACGGGCCCTCTTTTGAATATCAAAATAGTACTGAGTCGCGACGATGACGACTAAAAGAGCAAATGTTAGCGCTATTTTAAAAAAAACTTTTAGATTATGTAGTCTAGCCACCATTCTTAAAGATCTCTTTTGTTAAAAGCGATATTAGCCATATAGAGAACAAGTATTATATAGCCAAGAGCATAGATACTAGACAAAGCTAGTTCTCTGGCAGATAGTGGCAGGTTGTGGGTAATAAGGTTGCGACTATTAAACTTTTCTAAATTAGGAGCAAGATAATAAACCGCCAGCAGAGTTATTTTGGTGAAGTAATTTGCTTTTATCGCGTATGAATAGATGAGGCCAAGAGAGTGGCCTATGTAAACTATTAATATCGTATATATGGTTGAGGCCAGAGGAGTGGTGATGGTTGAAAATAAGATCAGGATAGTAATCAAAATCGCCATTTCTATCAGTTGAAGTCCAACTGCCGCTAATGCTGGAAAATCTATGTCCCCGCCACTAAAGAATACGATTACCATATAGACCGCTGTCATGAGGATAGTAGTTAGTCCGGTGCTAGCCATAAGTCCAAGAAATTTTCCAATTATAAGATTTCCTCGAGTAACTGGTTTAGCAAGCAACATATAGGTGGTTCTTTGATCAACCTCGTCGTAGATAAGAGATGATCCTAGAAAAATAGTGACTATCAGTCCAAAAAAATAAATTCCAGCCAATCCCAAACTCCTCATAATGAAAACATTTTCCTCAATAGCCAAAGAACTGATAATGGCTATTGAGCCGATGAAAAGAAGGGCAAAAATAATTATGCCATAAAGGATCTTATCTCTGATGGCTTGCCTGAAGGTGTTTTTAGCTATTGCCAGTATTGTTTTCATTTGATTTCTTTTATGGTTTTAACGAATTGTTCTTCGAGCGATAGGTCCCTTTTGAATTCGTTAACTGGTCCAGAATAAATAAGGTGGCCTTTATGGATAACACCAATCTGATCGCAGATATTTTCAACATCAGAGAGTATATGAGAGTTAAAGAAAATAGTTTTTCCATCCTTCTTTAGTTCTTCTAGTATGGTTTTCATTTCTATACGACCAATTGGGTCGAGACCATCTAGGGGTTCATCGAGAAAAATATATTTGGGGTCATTTACTAGGGCCTGCCCAAAACCTAGTCGTTGTCTCATGCCTTTTGAGTAGTCTCGTATTCTTTTGTCTCTAGCATCATAAATGCCAGTTTTTTTGAGGATCATTTCAAGTTCAGAAGTTGATCGAGATTTATTTTCGAAAAGGTGGCTTATGAATCCAAGAAATTCTAAACCGGTTAATTGATCGTAAAAATGAGGTTCTTCAGGCATGAAACCTATTTCCTGGCGTGTTCTAGGGTTAAGAGGCGACCCCTCGTTTATCATAATGGAACCA
>CAZCYM010000100.1:0-3386 GCA_964502945.1 uncultured Candidatus Saccharibacteria bacterium | reverse complement strand
TTGATTTCGGTTTTTCGGGTTTCTCCTCAACTCCGATAACCATGCTATCCGCATCTATTTTCACTACCCCGAACCTCCTGGGATCTTCTGCTTCATAAACAAGCAGTGCGTATTGACCACAAGTCACACACTTCTTCAGCCCTTCAGAGCCATGCAAATCATCGGCATAAAGCATCAAGAATCTTTCGTTTTCTGTTAGTTGATTTTTACAAAGCTCGAGTGCTTTATAGGTTCCCATCTTTTGATCTTGTTCAATATAAGTAATTTTAAGACGACCGAATTGATTCCCAAAATGATTTATAATAATTTCCTTTAGATAGCCCACGACTAAAATAACCCGGTCAACCTTATTGGGCAAAGAATCAAGTATATGCTCCAGTATCAGTTTCCCGGTAACTTTGAGCATCGGCTTAGGAATATTATTTGTTAGCGGCCTCATCCTGATTCCCTCTCCAGCCGCAAGAATAATGCATTTCATATTGCAAAATTACTCTACGGTAACAGATTTAGCAAGGTTTCTTGGCTTGTCAACATCGTGGCCCCGAAAAACTCCGACATAGTAAGCAAACAGATGCAAAGGAATAACTGACAATATTGGCGTTAACATTTCTAGTGTCTCGGGAATATATATTACATCGTCGGCTAACTTGGCAATATCCTTATTACCTTTTGTAGCAATAGCAATCACCGGCCCTTTGCGGGCTTTTATTTCCTGAATACTATTTACAACTTTTTCATACATCCCGTCAGAAGGAATAATTACTAGCGAAGGAAAATTACTATCTATCATCGCCAAAGGACCATGCTTCATCTCTCCCGCTCCATATCCTTCAGCGTGGATATACGAAACTTCCTTAAGCTTAAGAGCTCCTTCAAGAGCGACGGGATAGTTGTACTTACGTCCAAGATAAAGAAAATTATTATATTTATAATACTTCCTAGCTATTCTCTTAATTTCTTTGGCCTGACTCAAAATGGTTCTCATTTTACCGGACAGATTATTCAACTCTTCTGCCATTCTCCTCCCTGCACCCAAAGATAAATCTCTCTGACGACCAAAAAATAAAGTCAAGAGTGCCATGACTGCAACTTGCGAAACAAAGGCCTTTGTCGAAGCAACTCCTATTTCCGGCCCGGCATGATTATATACCCCGGCCCTAGTCTCTCGGGCTATTGAAGAACCGACCATGTTAACTACACCGATAGTCATTAACCCTTTTCTTTTTACCTCACGCAGTGCGCTAAGAGTATCGGCCGTTTCCCCAGATTGACTCACTGCTAAAAGAGCCGTTTTGCTATCAAGACTATTTTTCTTGTACCTCAGTTCTGAAGCATATTCTGTCTCAACCGAAATTCCGCCATGCTCTTCAATCATATATTCACCGACAAGGCCGGCGTAATAAGCCGTTCCACAAGCAGTTATTATCAGCCGGTTAATCTTTCTCATATCATTTTCTACCGCTTCAAGGCCCCCCAGTTTAGCTAATCCGTCCTTAATTATCAACCTACCCCTTATAGCATTCTCGACCGCTTCCGGCTCTTCATATATTTCTTTGAGCATAAAATGAGGAAACTCCTGCCTGCCCTGCCTGCCGGCAGGCAGGCGGCTTGGCAGGTATTTTTTTTCAACCTGATCTTCTGGCCACTCTATATTCTCTTGGCTTCGCTCAATAACTTTTCTATCGAGGGTAGCAATGCGGAAATCCTTTGGAGTTAAGACCGCAAATTCTCCATCTTCGAGATAAACTACCTTTCTGGCATGGGGCATGATCGCCGAAGCATCAGAAGCAACATATTTGGCATCGTCTGAAAAACCAACAAGCAACGGGCTTGAGTTCCTAGCAACAATTATCTTGCCAGGATGTTCCGCGTGAATAATGGTAAAAGCGTAGGTACCGACAATAGATTTGAGGGCTAACCTGACTGATTCCTCAAAACTATTTCCTCCGCTATTGCCAAAATCCTCTATCAAGTGAGCGATGACTTCCGTGTCAGTATCGGAGGTGAATTTATGTCCCTTTTTGAGTAGCTTGGCTCTCAATTCCCTAAAATTCTCAATGATGCCATTATGAACAAGGTATATTTTCTTATCACAACTAAAGTGGGGGTGGGAATTTTTGTCAGTTGGTGCCCCATGAGTAGCCCAGCGTGTATGACCGATAGCCGCGGTTGATTCAACTTCCCGGTTAATATTTTTTTCAAGCTCTAATATTCTTCCGGACTTTTTACACGCAAAAATACCCCTTCTAGTTACTGCCGCAATACCCGAAGAGTCATAGCCTCGGTATTCGAGACGCTTTAAACCGTCGAGAATGACCGGGACCGCATTTATATTGTTCTTAGATACATATCCGAATATTCCACACATATATTTGATTATAACAAAAAGCGCCCTTTGAGGCGCTCTTTGTTATGTGTTATAAATTTATTTATACTGCTAGTGTTGCTGAAACTGGTTCTGCTGGTTTAACTTCTACCAACTTAGCTTGTTCTGTTTTACCGGGTTTAGCTTGTGCTTTTCGTTTCGGTTTCCAGCTTTGCATTTTTGGCTTGTTCCAGACTTTGTAATTTACCATGAGATTGTTGACCGTTGGTGAGACTTGAGCGCCTTTTGAAATCCAATGTTCAATTCGGTCTTTTTTAACTTTAAACTCTTTCTGGTGAGGATTGTAGGTACCCAAAAGCTCAAGGTACTTGCCCTTGACTCTTGAAGTGTGTTCGAGAATGACCACCCTAAAATAGGCCTGCCCCCGCTTACCAATCCGTTGTAATCTAACCATTAACATTGGATATACAATAGCAAAATCATAAAAATAAGCAAGATATAGCTTACCCCTCCCAATTTCTCGACCTACTTTTTATCTTCGTGGCCCAAATGCTTAAATTAATCTCAATTTAGTTAACAAAATATAGGGACACCTCCTCGAAGACCTGCCTGCCGGCAGGCAGGCTCGACCCCTATTTATTGTTATAACTAAATTATCGGTTAATTTAAGCATTTGACCGCTCGAAAAAAGACGGTCTGCGAAATTAAGCGGGGTTCACTTTAGTTGTTTTATTAAAAATTTCTGCTATTTTCTTTAATTTTTCCTTTTTTTCTGAATCAACTTTTTGAGACATGAAGTTAACATAGCTGGCAAGAATCTTTTCCATCTTATCTTTGGAATAGACGGAATTGATAGTGTTTTGGATTTCTAAAATATTGGGGTCCTTTTTATCATATTCCTTTTTAGCAATTGCCTGAGTTATCCATTGATGCTGTTCTGTCGAAAAAGAACTTTGCAATTCTTGTAGCATCTCGTTAGCAAATTTTTTCTTAAAACCCTCAAGGGCTTTTTCTTTTTCGTCTTCAATCACCTTTCTTCTTTGCTTTTCTTTATTGTTTT
>CAZCYM010000099.1:0-3394 GCA_964502945.1 uncultured Candidatus Saccharibacteria bacterium | reverse complement strand
TAATTTTTTCCATTTATTTAATTTATCTTAATTCGGATTCAAATGCGAATTTCGGATTGATGAGGAGAAACCCTTGAAAAAGCTAAAGACACCTAGGGGTATGTTTGATTCCAGAGGAGGCGCAAAAAAATGACTGACCACAGTAATAAATGTTCCTCCTGCAATAATCGTATTACCACATTGAAACAACTAATCGAAAAGAGCTAAATACCGACTGGGCCATCCAGCGGTTTTTTGTTTGAGAAATAATCGCGTAACCCTCCTCATTTTGAAAGCTTAGAACAAACTTTAATATAATCTACAAGATATTTATGATATTTTTCAGATAACAAAGAATTGGGGGCGATTCTTAGAGCGGGACCCAATTTTTGTCTGAAATAATGAATAAATATCGCAGTAGTTATAAAGGTTGTGAATCGCTTGAAAAATGAGGAGGTGAAAGCGAGAAAATATGATACAATAAGAATATGCGACCAGTAGTACTAACAATTTTGGATGGCTGGGGATATTCGACTCAGAAAGTTGGCAACGCTATTATGAACGCCCGCAAGCCAAACATGGATTTTATCATGGCCAATTATCCGGGCCTTCTCCTTCAGGCCTCGGGCAAAGCCGTCGGCTTAACTTGGGGTGAAACAGGAAATAGCGAAGTTGGCCACCTTACAATCGGCGCCGGTCGAACAATTTCTCAGTATTTAAATAGGATTAACAAAGCTATCGAAACAGGTGAGTTCTTTAGCAATCCTTCGCTGACCCAAGCCGTAAGTCACGTTCAAAAAAATAATTCTAAACTTCATATTATTGGACTTTTAACTTCCGGCTCTGTTCATGCTTATTTTAATCACATTCTCGCTTTAGCCGATTTTTCTAAAAGACATAATCTAAAAAACATTAAACTTCATCTTTTTACTGATGCAAAAGATTCGGGATTAAAAGAGGGCAAGATTCTTATGGCTAAACTCAGCGAATATCTCCAGAATGATTCGGAAATAAAGATAGCCACGATTATAGGACGAGATTTTTCCATGGATCGTAATAATAATTGGGATCTCACCGAAAAGGCATACAATTTAATGACTGGAGGTAATGGCGAAAAAACCGATAATCCCATTGAGAAACTTGAAGAATATTATAGTCAGGGACTTCATGATAATAAGATACCGCCATTACTAATAGATCCGACCGGTCTGATTGAAAATAAAGATGCTGTTGTATTTTTTAACTTTCGTGAAGATAGTATGCGTCAGCTCACCAAATGTTTTATAGACAAAGATTTTGATTTTTTCAAAAGAAAAGCATTGGAAAACTTACTTGTAGTAGCCATGACACCCTATTTAGAAAGCTCCGACATGCTAACAGTTTTTCCGGCTCCTGATATTAAAAATAGTCTGGCTGAAGTTTTGGCCGCTAATAATAAAAAACAGCTCCATATAGCTGAAACGGAAAAATATGCTCATGTAACTTTCTTTTTTAATTGTCTTAAAAATCAACCCTTTCTAGGTGAATCGGATATTTTTATAAAATCAATAAAAAAACCAGAACTTGAGCCAGAGATGATGGCCAATGAAATATTGGCTAAAGTAATAGAGGAATTAAATCGGGACTTCTATGATTTTACAGTGGTAAACTTTGCCAATGCTGATATCGTTGCCCATTCCGGTAACCTTAAACAAACCGTAAGAGGTGTCGAAACCGTTGATGCTTGCATCGGTAAATTAAAAGAGGCCGTTTTTCAAAAAGACGGCATCCTTATTATAACTGCCGATCATGGCAATGCCGAATCACTTACCTCCCGAGTCGGAGAAGAAGAGTCAAGGCATAACATAAGCCCAGTGCCATTCTTTATTGTGGTTAAAGAATATGAGAGACCAAGAACAGAAGAAGAAATAAGCAAGAACTTTTCTGGTTCGAGTGGAATTATAGCTGATATTGCGCCAACAATACTTCAAATAATGGGTATTCCTCAACCCATCGAGATGACCGGAGAAAGTTTGTTTAAAGTTTTAATGTAAAATCCTATCATAAACTTTCAACTTTTAATCTATCGTATTACTCCTCCGCCAAGCATCTCTTTATCTTTGTAAAACACCGCTGATTGGCCAGGTGTTATAGCCCGAACTAAATTTTTAAATTTTAAACTACCATTTTTATATAAAGTGGCTTTCTTGGATCTGCTTCGATAACGAATTTTGACATCAACCTGAACCGGTAGTTTTGGCTTATTAACCCAGCTTATGCTAGTTATTATTGCTCCTTTTCCATTAAGATCTTTTTCTTTTCCGACATAAACAGTATTCTTCTTGAGATTATTGCTCATCACATAATAGGGTCCTTGGCCATTTCTAATATTCAGACCGTGTCTTTGGCCAATAGTGTAATAAAAAGCGCCATCATGCTGACCAATAACTTCACCGCTTTGATTAATTATTTTTCCAGATCTAGATTTTATATGCTTCTTTAAAAATTCTTTCATGTCCAGCGGCCCAATAAAACAAACGCCCTGACTGTCTTTCTTATCATGATTAGGCAATCCAAATTTTTTAGCCATTTTCCTTACCTCTGGTTTTATATAACCTCCGATTGGAAATAAGCAGTGTCTCAATTGATCTTGCGTTAAAGTCCAAAGAAAATATGACTGGTCTTTGTTCTTATCTTTTGCTTGAAAAAGCCTGTTTTTCATCTTTTTTATATAATGCCCCGTCGCAATAAAATCCGCCCCTTCTTTGAGTGCTTTTTTCAAGAATAACCCAAACTTAATTTTTTTATTGCACATCACGTCTGGATTAGGCGTTCGACCAGCTTTATATTCACGAATCATATAATTCACTACTTCTTTTTTATATTCCTTAGAAAAATCCCAAGTCAAAAGTCGTATTCCTAATACTGAAGCAACTCTTAATGCATCTTCACGATCTTGTTTCCACGTGCAAAGGCCACTGTGCCCTTCGTAGCCTTGCACGTAGGAGGGTGGCTTCATAAAAACACCGGTCACATCAAATCCCTGCTTCTTAAGCAGTGCCGCCGCAACAGAAGAATCCACACCACCACTCATCGCTACGAATACTTTAGGTTTAAGGGTGGTATTTATTTGTTTGTGTTTATTCCAGATTCTTTCCATTTTAGTTTGGTTAATTGGGCCGAGGGTGGCGCCGGCGTTGAAGGTATCGGGAAGGTCGGTTTTTACGATTTCCCGTTCATGAATCTTATTGGGGAGAGGAATGGTAGCGGAAATTTTGAGTTTCTCGCCGTCAATCACCACTTCGTCAATTACGAGCTTTATAATATCCTTTTTTAGCCGTTCTGTCACTATTTTGTATACGTCCACTTGGTAATTACGGATAACTGTGGATTGGTAGGCATTGCGCCTATTTTATTTTTTCGCTATCATTTGAAT
>CAZCYM010000098.1:0-3402 GCA_964502945.1 uncultured Candidatus Saccharibacteria bacterium | reverse complement strand
GTTCGGTTCAAGAGTTGGCAAATTTCAATAATGGTTCTTCTTTGAAGGTTACTATCGCTCGATGGCTTACTCCAAATGGCCGTTCGATAACTGATCTTGGTATCGATCCGAATTATGAAGTTAAGCTTCCAGAAAAACCCGAAGAAGGAACTTTAGAATTGGGAAAGCCCGGCAAAGATCCTCAGTTAGACAAGGCGATAGAGCTATTGAGATGATGCGCGAGCCATACAGCATGTATCAAAATAGAAATGATTGATTTATTAATTGTTACATGATATATGTTACATGTTATATGAAAGTAATATTACTACAAAACATTAAAGGCGTTGGAAGAATAGGGGATGTGAAGAATGTTGCCGATGGTTATGGCCGGAACTATTTGCTTGCTCATAAGTTAGCTAAAATCGCGACCGAGGGAACAATGAAAGAAGCAGAATTTTTAAAGAAGAAAGGAGAAGTCGAAGAAAAAATAGCGGTCGAAAAAGCAAAAGAAATAGTAGAGAAAGCCAAGGATATAGTTCTTGAATTTACCAAAAAATCTAGCAAGACCGGTAAGCTTTTTGCATCACTTACCAAAGAAGAAGTGGCCGAAGAATTATCAAAAGCCATTGGTGGCAAAGTTGAATCTGACTCTATCGACTTCAAGGAACATGGCGAACATATCAAACAAGAAGGAGAACATCTCATCGAAGTCGAGCTTGCTCCTGAAATTAAAGTCGAAATCAAAGTGGTGGTAAAAGCGGAGTAGCAATAAAAACCTTCCTCATCATTTTCTCAACCGGTGCTCCGGGATAGACAAACAATGGCTTTAAAACCTCAATAACCAAAAGCCCCAGCACATATGTGCACATCCGTATATCGGATTGTGTTATACATGCTGGGGACAGTACTCATCGTTTGTCATTGATCCTCCACATTACTGGTGGCGCTGGACGAGACCACGAGTGTAGATTTTGATGTCCGATGGCAATTCGGGATCGACCGATGCCGATCATCAGTCGATAGGCGATGGCCTCTTCCTCGCTCACGTTGATATAGTCAACGCGAGAGGCCGTCCGCCACTCCTGAAACACCTGGGCCGATTTGGCGTCTTCGGTGACCTCAAGCGTCCAGTTGTAGTAGAGGGCTTCTACCATCTCGTCTGCCGATCGTGTTTCTCGATCGGTGTCCCAGTAACTCTGAAGGGCTGCCTCGTACTCTCTCTGCAGCTTTTCAAAAAGCTGTAAAGGAATCTGGGGCATGAATAACGCCCGGTCGAAGATGGGCTCGATATGCTCCAGATACTCCTTGGCCCGGGCTCGTCTCTCTTGAGTCCGCTTGGCTACCTCGTCGGCCTTCTGGGCGGCCTCGATGATCTCCGCTGGAAACTCTGCCGCAACGAAAACTTCTGCGGTCAGTCGATGTGATGGGGTCGTCTCTTGGGCATTTGCCGTACCCGCTGTGCCCAACGACATTACGACAAGGGCGACTAAAGTTAAAGATCTCATCATCTAACCACTCCTTTCCTGTGTATTTATATTATACTCCTAGTTAACAGTAAAGTCAAGCTAACTAAAATCCGCCATCTGGCGGATTTTAGTTAGCAACCACATGAACGATTTTTACTAGACGACGGGTGCCGTCATATTTTACTTTTTTTTTGGTGGTGAATTTTACTTTGCCATTGATGGCTGCGTAGAGAGTGTCATCAGAACCTTTGCGGACACCTTTGCCTGGGAAGTATTTAGTACCTCTTTGGCGAACGATAATATTGCCCGTCTTTGCGGTTTCGCCATCATGCAGTTTAACTCCCAGATATTTTGGCTGGGAATCTCGTCCTAGTTGTGTACTGCCTATAGCCTTTGTATGCGCCATTTTGCTCAAGAGCTTTAGCGATTGAAAGCAAAATGGCTGTCCCGTAGGAATTTTGCTTTCGCTAGAACTCTATGTTAAATATAATCTAATTGTGATAGAAACAAATCGCAATCTGCGTGTCCCGAACAGGGACTTACCTTATAGGCGAAGCGGATTGCCATGACTTATCCCGCAAAATTTTGACGGGATGCCATAATTTAAAACCATGAATATCTTATCAAAATTCCTCAATCTAATCAACCCCGTAATACAGCTTCCGACAGGTTTTTGCCGAAGTATCTCATTGTGCCGAATTATTTAAATTTACACATTTTTTTATGAAACAAGACTTACAAGGTAAAAACCTGGTTTACGAAGGCATTCGGAAGCTGATATACGGGGTCAAGTCCAATCAACGCTCCATTTTTCTAGCCCTTTGTATCGGCCTAATTTCGTTTATAAGCTATAACCTTGGTCAGATTGATGCTCTTCAGCAAATGCCTATTAAAATAGTTGATGGTGAGGGATCAAAAGCCGGTAGTAACTTAAAGGCCGATATTTATTCAGCAGTACAAATAAATACTCCTGATAATAAACCAGAAACAAAATTTCTAGATACTCGAGTGGTGGCTTCCAAGAATTCCAACAAATACCACCATACTTGGTGTCCCGGAGCCAAAAAAATAAACGAAGCTAATAAATTGTGGTTTAGTTCTGATAAAGAAGCCGAAGTGGCTGGGTATACGCTGGCAGGCAATTGTTCTAGATAATTTTCTTCAGCCAAAACTCGTTCTCCCAACTCCAGAGATCTTTACAGGCGAGAAATGCCTTGATATCTTCGTCAAAGGTAGTTAATTCTTTAAACTCATATTCTCCTTCCATCGGTAACCATTCGTGTTCACATTTGAATTTTTCGCCTCTGATTTTCTCGCGACCGCCCTTATCGCGAAAAGTAGCAGGACATTTTAAGCATTTCCTCAACTGATTAACTCGTAAGATCCAACGGGTGAGGGGCGGCATGTTGGGATTTTCTTTTAGAGCTTCGATATAGGCAGAGGTTTGGATGGAATAGTCTCTATATACAGCGATAGAGGTTTTAACGTCCAAGACCCCCAATACGCCATTAACTTCAGCCAGCACATCCATAGTCCCGGCAAAGTGATGCTTCTTTGAAACTACCCGTTCTTCAATCTTATGGGGAACAACATCATTTTGCGAATAAAATTCCATAAAAGCTGAGATGGCCGGTTTGATTGTTTCTGGTACTACCACAGGATCCTTACGCAAGATTGCTTCTATTGTCTCATGAATTAATGTTCCTTCTTCGGCTGATTTAGCCTTGATTGCTTCGCCGGTTTTAAAATCAGGCAATCCGGCATAAAACATATATAAAGCCGGCTTGGCTTTTATTCCGACGATAGCTGTAACTCGCGGATACCAAATGCCATCGATAACGTACCCGTTCGCATTCATAAAATTTTCTTTATTTGCATACCACATATATAAATATAAAATCCCGCAATTGCGGGTTTTACTTTGTTTTCGTTATAATGCTTTTTCTCTTGCTAT
>CAZCYM010000097.1:0-3403 GCA_964502945.1 uncultured Candidatus Saccharibacteria bacterium | reverse complement strand
TTTGGTACTCGTTTGCAGGGTCATCCGGAAAGAGAAAGATTACCCGGCATTGAGACTACTTCAGGTCCTTTGGGATCGGGTCTTGGTCAGGCTTGCGGGGTAGCTTATGCACACAGGATGGACGGGAAGAAAAACCGTATTTATTGTATAATGTCAGATGGAGAGCATGATGCCGGAAATACCTGGGAAGCAATAATGTTTGCCGGTAAATACAAACTTAATAATTTGACCGGTATAATTGATCGTAACAATATTCAAATAGATGGCATGACCGAGGATATTATGCCCCTTGAATCATTGCGAGCAAAATATGAGGCCTTCAACTGGCATGTTTTAGAAGTTGATGGCCATAATATAGAAAGATTTGTTGATGCCATTGAAGAGGCCAAGGCAATATTCGAAAAACCAACGGTAATAATAGCTCATACTATTCCCGGCAAGGGGATTCCCGAAATAGAATTTGACTATCGCTGGCATGGAAATCCGCCCGGCGGAGGTCCGACGGATATATTTAAAGACAAGGCAACTCAGGGCAAAGAGATGTTGGTAAAATTAAGAACATTGGACGGAAAAATAAAAAGCGAACATGAATAACGAAGCCGTAAAAGTAGAAGATATTATGACAAAAGATATAATCGCCCTTCATCCGGATGACGGTTTAGATAAGGCAACTGAACTTTTTGAAAAACATAATTACGATGGTTTTCCAGTTATCAATCAAGAAGGCGTATTGTTAGGTATTGTTACCGCCTATGACATGGTTAGTCAGAGTTATGCTACCCACCTGCCATCGTTGATAAATATTTTAGAAGATATCTATAGTAAAAAAGCGGATAGTGAAACATTAAAACAACAATTTAACAGGGTAAAGACGGTAAAGGTCAGAGACATGATGAACGAAGATCCTTTGGTAGTTGGACCGGAGGTAAGAGTGGAGGATCTGGCCAAGGAATTTATTCAGCACCACCGAGTAAATCCAATACCGGTAATCGATGCCAATAAAAAACTGTTAGGTGTGGTTAGCCGATTTGATATATTGAGATTTTTTGATGAGAAATACTTTTATAAGATGCTGGAAGATTCTGGCCATCAGGGTATTTTAAAAAGACTGGAGAGATTTAATGAAAAGTAAGTTATTAAAAAAACTAGATAGGAGGTCTGGTGGATAATGAAAGGAAATTGTAAATGTTTTCATCACGGATTTGTTAAAATTCTTGTTACTTTAGCCTGGCTTTCGGCTATAGGTTTTTGGTGGTCATCGGTATTCAAGCAGACATTTTTATGGATGGATAGCAGTCATTTCTTTATGGATGTTATTGTCCTTGGGGTTCTAGTTTTTGTTTCTAAATACTGCGGATGTTGTGGAATGGGCGTCAGCAATAATACATGTAGCCATGATCAAGGTTGTTCTTGTGGAGATTGCGGAATGTGCAAGTAATAGAAAATTCGAAGCACGAAAAACGAAATTCGAAACAATACAGAAATTCTAAACTATTTCGAATTTGAATTTAGGCTTTTTGGATTTTGTTTCGGATTTCGAAATTCGGATTTTGAGTTTAATTTTTTATGATAAACAAAGATGCTCATTTAGTTGATAATTTATTGGATTCTAAAAATATCCAGATGGTTCCGACTCGAGATGGTTTTGGTAAGGGTTTAGTTGAGGCCGGAGAGAAAGATCAGAGAGTAGTTGCTTTGTGTGCCGACTTATCGGAATCAACAAGATTTCATTGGTTTCAACAGAAATTTCCTGAAAGATTTATTCAGATGGGCGTGGCTGAGCAGAATATGGCAACGGTTGCCTCGGGTATGGCAAATTACGGCAAGATACCTTTTATTGGTTCCTATGCCGCTTTTAGTCCAGGAAGAAACAATGAGCAAATTAGGACGACTATCTCATTGAATCATGTGCCAGTTAAAGTCGTAGGTTGTCATGCCGGTGTTTCGGTCGGACCTGATGGCGCCACTCACCAGCAGATAGAGGACATTGCTCTTATGCGGGTTCAGCCGAACATGATAGTGGTTGTTCCTTGTGATGCCGTCGAGGCCCAGAAAGTAACGACGGCCATAGCTTTCAATAATGAACCATCTTATATTCGACTCGGTAGGGAAAAGTCATGGGTTTTTACTACACCTCAAACGCCATTTGGGGTTGGGAGAGCGGAAATTTTGAGAGATGGTCAGGATGTTGCAATTGTTGGTTGCGGGATACTTTTATATAACGCTTTGGTTGCGGCTGAAGAGTTAGCTAAAGAACAGATAGATTGCATGGTCATCAATTCTCATACGGTCAAACCGCTGGATGAAAAAACAATAATTGAAGCGGCCAAAAAATGTGGCGCGGTTGTCTCGGTTGAGGAGCACCAGATAAACGGGGGATTAGGTTCAGCGATTGCTGAGTGTCTATCGCGCAATCATCCGGTTCCGCAGGAATATATCGGAGTCAAAAACCGTTTCGGTGAATCTGGCGATCCATTCGAGCTCATAGAGAAGTTAGGAATGAGCGTAGCCGATATAAAGGAAGCAGTTAAAAAGGCATTTAAAAGGAAAAAGTAATCTCAATAAATAATCCCGCACTATGGCGGGATTATTTATGTTTCAATCGGTCGTTCTTTTATATTCTTTAAGAGATCTTTTAGCTTTAGAAAGTCAGTGGTGAGTTCTGTTTCTAGGTTGGGATTTTTTAATATATTCTCTGGATGATGAGTGGGCAGTAAGTCATAGCTTCCGAAGTTGAATGTTCTGCCCCGAACATTACTCAATGGCTGTCTTAGTCCAATGCCATTTAGGGCAGTAATACCCAAGGTTACAACTACTTGGGGCTGAATAGTTTTAATTTCTTCTTTAAGGAATGGAACCGATGCCTTGATCTCTTTCATTGTGTGAATTCGTCCCGGCACTGTGTATTTTACGATATTAGTTATATAAACCTTTCTTTTGTCAATACCGGCGGTCTTCAAGAGTTTGTTTAGTAGTTTTTCAGAAAGACCAGTTATTGGTTTATTCTCCTGTTCTTCTTTACTGGTGGGCGGGTCGATTACAAAGACTACTTTTGCTCCATCAAAACCCTGCCCGAAAACGAGCTTCTTAGTGCTGAATTTCTTCTTCAGTAATTTATTTACTTGTCCAAGGTTGCTGGTCATATTGTTGAAATTTTAGACCATTTCCGCCTGGTCGTTAAATACTACCATACTCTTTTAATTTTGACAAGTGAAGGGAGTTGACTTTTCTCAACTTTTTGTTATTATAGAGCCAGCCGAGGGGTTCTTTTACAAGGAGACAGTGATGACAAGAAAGTCAGTTTTAGCCCTTATTTCTATGGCAATTATTACATTCGTTGGCTGTGGTAAGGCCCTTTCCGTGCTTGCGCCTAGTGAATATTCTAATTCTAGCAACGATGTCG
>CAZCYM010000096.1:0-3526 GCA_964502945.1 uncultured Candidatus Saccharibacteria bacterium | reverse complement strand
ACACAAGCACCCCTATCTGCCAGCTGGCGAAGGGTTTTTTGTATAGGAACGTCAGTTTGACCAATAAAAAAAATAAGAATATAACAAAGGTAGACTTGGTACTTTGAAAAGGAAGTGCTTATGAAAGAGTATGCCATAACTGCACCTGGTAGTTTTTCTAGATTAGCTCCACTCATAGGTACCTTCCATGCCCTGTATGATGCTTCAGAGAAAGGTTTAATTCCTCCCCCGGGGTTTATTTCTACTAGTTCTGCTAGTGGCATTGCCGCCTCTGTGGCAATACAAAGATCGGAAAAAAAATTCGTAGAAATAGAAAAATTACTGATTAATTTAAGAAAAAGCCAGTTTGCCAGCCTGAATCCGGAAATAAAAAATAGGGGAATTCTTACTATTGCTGCTACCCTAGGTTTACTTCTTCCTACACATGCCATAGAGAATCCATATCTAAGAACGGCAGCCAGAATAGGAGTATCTGGTTTTGCTTTCTGGGCCCAAAGAGAATTTATCAGGGATCTTTTTCAGGCTGAATCATTTTTCCGATATGATAAACTGATCGATCTTTTGTTAGATAAGCTTGATTTTGAGGCAATCTTTAGTTCTCCCATAAAAATAGAAATACCCGCGGTTAATTTGAATAAATCCGGCTGGACGCTAGACGAGATATTATCAAAACCGCCTCTTTACCTAGATGGCTGGCATAATAAGGGCTGGGTGAGCGTTACTAATTTTAGATCGCAAGATGTTAATTTGCCCAAGGATATTCGAAATAGAAAGTTCGTTGACGGTATAGTTAATGGTACTCGACTTCCATATTTCAATCCCGGGAGAACAGATGACGGAGATTATGTAGTAGATACGGCTTTTTTAAGCAATGTCCCCATCCACTTTGCTTTAAATCAGGGATATTCTAAAATCGTTATTCCTTATTATAATTCTAGTGTTGAGGCAACGACTGATGCCCAGTTTGATAATTGGTTAAAATCCCTAAACCGTTCTTTGGATATAAATGTTTCGGAAAGTACTCGCAAGGCCATGCTCGGTTATCTAAGGGTAAACAATGATCTTGGACATCTAGCCAAACAAAAAGAGGGCTTAGAGCGTTTAATGAGGCTCCTTGACCATCAATCTTTGGATGAAGGAACCAAGGTGGGAATATGGCAATATATACAGGAAATGAAAATATTGTTGGACAGTTTATCTTACAGCAATAAAAAACAGATAGAATTTTTATTTATTAATTCTAGACCATTGCCGCGCATACATTTCAGTGAGTTTACCAAAGATAAGATGATTGAAGGTATTAATATTGGCCGGGAATCTGGTTGGGAAGCTGTCCCGAAGATAGCAAAGATGATAGGAAGTTAACTCCGCCGTGGCGGGGTTTTAATTTTACACCCATCTGATACATTTAATCCAAAAGAACCTTTAAAAAGAGTTGGACAATGCCCGATATCAATAGGATAAGAGCAGATCTTGTAATAATCGGCGGGGGATTTATGGGACTTGCTCTGGCCAGACAGGCAGCTTTAAAGGGATTGCGCTCTGTTGTCATAGAACGAAATCAGGTTCAGACCGCTCATTATATGTCCGGACTTTTAGCTCCCCGGGCTGATTATCTTCGTTTAGATAAAGAGGAAGTTGAACTTACGGCTTCCGAGTGCCGCAGGTGGCTTGAAATGTTTCCAGATATTGTTCGGCCTAAATTATTTATAATGCCATTTCATGATAAATCGCCATATTCTTATGCTTTTCTTAAGCCATTGATGAAGTTATACGATAAGACGACTTCGGCAAGATTAGGTAATTTTTACCAGCCACATTTTAGGATAAGTAATATGGCTCTCGAACAAATGGAGCCAAATTTGAGAAAAAGTTATTTTAAGGAAGGACTGGGTTTCTACGAGTTAACCGTAGAGCCGAATCAATTGCTTTATCAACTAAAAAGAGAGGTTGCATCCTTGCGCAACTTTCATTTTTTAACTTATCCTGACAGATTAAATTATCATACGCGGGGAGAGAGAATAGTATCCGTTGAATCAATATTCAATGATAGAGACGATTCATTTTTGTTCGAAAATGACAGGGGATTAGTGGTCGTAAATTGTGCTGGGCCATGGATGCAAGATACGGCCAGTTCTCTAGGATTGAATTTACCGATTGAATATCAGCTTGGGTTCCAATTATCAGTTCAGGAAAAATATCTATTTCAACACTCGATTATTACTTTTGGGCCAGATGAAAAATATGTGATAATCTCCCAGCAAAAAAATTATATTCAAGTTGGACCGACAAATACTCATGCCAATGGCCCCAAAGATATAAATGATGCAGTGCTTAAGGCGCAGGCAGCTGATTATCTAGTTGGGATTCTGAAAAATACCGTTGAGTTGGGACATAATTTGGTAGAACCGAAAATAAGAGCAGGTGGTCTCAGGGTTAAACTAAAACCGCCCCTAGCGCCAGATTCTAATCGTCCTTTTATTTTAGATACTCGGTTTGAAAACTACTATGTTGTATATCCGGGCAAAGCAGTTCTAGCATTAAGGACGGCCGATGAGTTCCTAGATAAAATTGTTGATAAAAAGGAATTCACTCTGTGTCTCGGCGGCGGACATAAAGTTAAAAACTCTGTTAAGTTAAATATTATTAGACTCAAATCGCTTGCAACATTGGGATTCTGGTATTGTAGAACTTATTTATCGGGCTTATTTAAAAATTAAAATCCCTCCCCAGTTTTTTAAAAAACTGGGGAGGGATTATTTTTTTGGGATTGTTCCTTTATTTCGAAGTTCTTTGATAAATATCTCTTGATCTTCGGCCGAGATAGCACGGGAGAAGCTTAACCCGGGAGTCACACTAACGGTCATTCCTATTATCTTACCATTTTTATTAAAAACCGGGCCACCCGAGAATCCCGGTTCAAGTTCAGTCCTTATGCTGTACATTTTCTTAAAACCGGCGTTGGTATTATCGGGTAGATCGGTTACTATTCCAGCTACGTGTCCTTTAAAATTAAAATTAATAAAATCACGCAGAACCTTTTTCTGTATAGAGTTCAGATTATCGTCGAAGGAGTTAAATGAAGCCACTCTCCCACTGCTGTAAACAGTATCACCTAAATTGGCGGGTGGGCCAAACTCCAAAGGCATGAGCTGGGAGGGAGGATCCTGGGCCCTAAAAACAGCCAGATCTCGAGGGCGGTATGGGTCTCCCATGGCGATAAGCTCAAGAGGGAAAGTAACTGCCCGGCCATTTATATGGGCTGTGCCATAAAAAGTATAGCCATAGTGGTCACTTTTTGGCAATCCATTCTTATCTATGAAGAAGGACCAACCTCTTTGATTAAGCTTTGCTATCGGCACTAAGAAAATATGTCGGGCGCTTATAAACAATCCTGGTTCAAACATTGAACTCGTTCCACTAAATTCCATCGGTTCTACAGAAGATGAAAAAAATCTCTGACCAGCCAGATCAAAGCAAGCTGTTATGGCTATTATGTTTTGAAATGAATTTTTAACTTTTTCGG
>CAZCYM010000095.1:0-3554 GCA_964502945.1 uncultured Candidatus Saccharibacteria bacterium | reverse complement strand
TCGTCCATGCCTTTTTTCTTCATCACATCTATCGCCGTCCTCCGTTACAGTCGCGGGGGTAATATAGGGAATCTTCTCTAAAATTATCTCTCTTGCTTTTTGTGCTCTGTTCATGATGACACTTCCCGAAACAAAATTTTATTTTATATCGTATGAACTATCCCAACTCCAACCAAGTGCTTGGCCTATTTTTATCCAATTAGAGACTAAAGGGGTTTGACGGAATTCTCTCTGCCCCATTTATCGACATCAGCTTTTGCGAAAGAAAATATTGAATACCTATAGGATTAAATTCTGCACAAAAATCGGGGCTATTGTGCAACACCCAATTTACTAAAGATATTTCCCAAAATCCAACCGCATCACTATAGCCCGGACGTCCATCTCTTGACCATTGCTGTATATAACTTTTGCCATGAATTTGGTTGACCGCTTCGATATATTTCTGCACTTCCAACGGAGCGGTGGTTGGATTAAGCCAATCAGAAAACGATATGTGCACCGGTAATCTATTGGTTGCTCTGTAATCAGTAGCTTCTTGTCGAATTTCCTTATCTTGCGCCACTATTTTATCTAAGCAATGTTGATAAGCAATCTCTGATTTGTGAAATTGCTGATATACAAGATAGTTAGAATAAACACGATTTACATAAAAGCCGACTGGCACTAAAAGTACTAAAGCAAAAATGAGCCAGTATCTTTTAATGATACGCCAAATTTTACGATGTATTTGTGGTTTATAATCTTTTAACAAAATCAACAGGGCAAACGTAATTACCGCAATGCCGATAGACTGGAGAATAGCGGTATAGGTTTGATAAAAATTCACACCAGAAAGGTTAATAAGGACCAAAACAGCCCCGATTAACAAGATCGCCTTTTGTAGTTTACTTTCCGTTAACCTTATCATTGTTTTTATTTTACCAATTCGACGGGTCTCGAGCACTAAGATTTATTTTCTAAATGACTACTTTTTGTTTTATCTTTAATATTTTTCTCTAGCTTTTTTACTTCCTTTGCCTTAGATCTATCAGTAACTCGTGGGAACACATCAATAAATAAAAAACTGAAGTAACCAAAAAGAGAGTGGAATCTTACTTTATCAGCAACTCGTATCAGAGCCACCACCTCAATCATCTCTCTATTTAGTAAATCATAGTTCCCTTTTATCTTTCTTAACGCATCTATTACAGTTGAGTGATATCTCTTCAAGTTTGCTTCTCGTAAGGAGGGGTCTGGAATGGAATCAATCTTAAAAACTATCTTCCAATAATTCTTATAAATGTTCTCTAGGTCAGCGCTCGTGCGCCGTAATTTATAGTTGATTGAGATTATATTATTTATCAATTCTAAGTTACTTAATTTAAATGTAGAGTCCTGATCAAGGAGATATTTTTCAAGATGAAAACTATATGGACGATCACTCTCTAAAGCAGAAATCCAGTTGTCAACAAACTCAAAATTATCTCTGAGAATAGTTAGATTATTTGCAAAGATTCTCTCAAACTTTGCCAACGCTAATTTTTCATTTCTGTGTTTTTCATAAGCAGACTTCAAAGACCAGATCAGCCCAGCAGAAAGTAATGCGAGCAGTGTCCCGATAAAAGATGTCAAAATATTATCTGTGTTTGAAAAATTTTCCATATTTTATTTCAAACCAACCAAATGATAGGTTATTGAGCTTACTATTTTTATAGAACCAGCCACAAGCAAGACAAAACTATTCCACACAACAAAAAACGCAAATAATATAAGTAAGAATCCCATTGTCCCAATAGTAATATCGACTCTTGGTTTGGGTTCTCCTGTAGATGTAAACCCTCCTCCAAAATCTTTTATATATTCACAATTTACCCAATCATTTTTATTAATTTTTAGGGCTTCTTCCGTGTCGTATATTCCTTCTGTCAAACAGCTTAGTGAATCAAATGCAACAGTTCCAACAACATTACCATCTCGGGATAAATACTCAATGGCTGGACCAACATCATCTACGTTAGGTGTAACTTGATAGTAAGGTAGATTCTCTGCAAGATTAAGCATTGAAAAGATCCATAGATGTTCTTTTATATGTTCCTCTAATCTATCGCTTGATTCTTCTGTGGGAGAAAACCCATAAAGATCGACTTGTTTCTTAACGCTTATTGTAAAAATTAAAGGTGCGATAAAAACAATAAACGCCACTATAAAAATAACGATGCCATATTTTACATTATTTATTTTCATAGACTAGAAAATACGGAAGTTTATCCATCCCTTTGTAAGTAAACATTTCGTAGTTTGCTCTACGAGCAGTTGAGGAGAGTTTATAATTAGAAAGGTTTTTCTTTGGCACAAAGGGATAAAACCTAATTTCTTGTTTTGGTTCTCCTTTTTCTGACCACTTAAAATTCAAGAATAACGGTGGTGTCATGTACCCAGATTTTAATACCTTATTCATGATTTGCCATCCCGCCCCAAATACAACTGCTTTTGGTTTTGAAGCATTAGTTTTGACCTGTGCTCGAAATGAACATCCTGTGCACTGAACATCGTAGAGAGGATATCCTGTCGGTAATAACATCAATTTTTTATTGCAGTTCGGACAAGGAACAAGATTAACAATTTCTTGTTCTCCTATCGTTCCTGATTCTTTGTTGTTTTTCTTTTTCATGAATTTCTACCTTTTATCTAAACTAAGTATTGTAATGATCAACGTAATAGCTGATATTATGATGGCTATTAGCGAAAACCAGAAAGCATTTTTTGCGTTCTTTCTCGCCTCTTTTAGTTCGTCGTAATCTGTGACTTTGGATACTAGATCCAGAGTTGGTGTCCAATAATCTCCACGTTGATTTCTATTAAGTTTCCTGCCAGTTGGCCAATGAATCTCTTCCTCAAAAAAATCATTTATATGTTCACTGTTTACAGAATAAATAGACTGAATATGTTTTTTTAAATCTTCCGCAATAAAACCTTTCTCAGAATTTTCTAGGCAGTAACGAGCCGCTGCGATTTGCCAGGGTTCTTTTTGTTGTTTTTTTATGGACATTTTGACTGTATTTTAACGCTCCTTGTGCTAGCTCAACTTGGCTGTGTTGGATCCTCCTACGCTTTTTCAATGCGCCACTCCTTCGACCACGCTCAGGACGAGCCGCCTGGCGTATTGGGCTGAAGGCTTCAGAAAGGCGCGGCGGGGACTTGGCTTCGCCTCGGAAAACCGACGAATTTCGTGCAAACTTTGTTAACGCGGTGTTTTTATTTTATTAAATCCCCCTTCTTCTCGCGGCGCCAGCTTTTGATTTCTTGTTCGCGCCTTCTTGCGTCAAGTAACGTTTTGTATTCTTCTGAATATTTTAAGACAACCGGCCGACGAATCTTTGTGTAATGCGCCCCCCGCCTTGATTCGTTGTGTTCCTTAAGACGTTTGTCTAAATTGTTGGTACACCCCACATAAAATGAGTTGTCCGCGCACTCCAATATGTAAACGGAAAACATACAACTTTTTTCAAATGGATGGCCCCTCGTCGCAAAGCTCCTCGGGATGACTATTTTTATAGTCGCTTCGCTCTTTA
>CAZCYM010000094.1:1087-3568 GCA_964502945.1 uncultured Candidatus Saccharibacteria bacterium | reverse complement strand
ACACGAACTCGTTGAACTATCCCACCATTGGCCTGCCGGACAAGATGGATATGGCGTATACGTGGTACTACTGGACTTACAACTACTAGTTGTATAATCCCACCATTGGCCTGCCGGACAAGAGGGAGTCGGGGTATAGCTGGTAGTGCTCTGGTAGCTTGAACATGAACCAAAATTGCTTACGCTAGTAGAATTAAGTGGTCCACATTTAGTCCCATCACTATCTGACATACAGTAACCACCGGCACTATTAACATACATTGTATGTGAGCCGCTCGGACAAGAACCACTGCTCGTCTGAGAAGATGTCGGATAAGGTGAATACGTTGGATAAGGTGAATAAGTTGTTCCGCCACCTGAACAACCGGCTGTAGTCGCAGTATCGCCCTCTTTGGCCGATTTGCTCATTGGACCGTCACAATATACTCCTCTACCGGATGAATCAGAATACATCCAGTGGCAACCCGAACCAAGAAGATTAACTAATGATGAAGAGCAGGACGAACTGCCCGGTCCAGGCGAATAAGTTGGCTGAGCCGGACAAGAAATTTTACTTGTACCAGAAGAATTATAACAAGTACCGGAATAATCTTCTCTATCATTCATACAGAAACCACCACTCTCACCATGATAGTGATAGCCGGACGGACAACTGCCAACACTAGGTGTTGGGTAAGGTGAATAAGTTGTTCCGCCAGATGGATAAGGCGAATAGGTTGACCCTCCTCCGCAATCTGACGGACACGAAGCATATGTCTCATTTGAATCACAGAATCTATTATTATTGCAACTCTGGCCTTGATATCCTCTTTCACAACTGCTTGGCGCGCCAAGAGAGACACCGTCCAAACTTATAGCAGGTCCGGTATTGGTTCCTTCGTGACAATTAAAGTAGTCCTTCTCGCACCAAACCGTGTAACCCATAGAAGCTCCGTTCTTTTTCGCATTGGGATAAAAACAATTATACATATCGCCGGTCCCACCAGTAGAAGTTGGATATGGTGAATAGGTATAAGTTGGATATGGTCCGGAAGAATAGGTTGGGTAGGGCGAAGGCGAAGAAGTAGGAATTGTGGTTGAACAAACAGGGATACCAAAATCTCTCCAGTTACTCTGATCGCCACCACCCGGCTTCCAGTTAGCAAAGTATTTATTCGAACAATCGCTGTAAACACTGTTAATATAACTAGTATATTCGCTATCGGTTCTATTAAGAATTGACGAGAACTGGCTACTACCGTCTTTAAACTTCCATGTCTTATTTATCCAACCGCCTGATCCGGGTGAATAAGTCGGATAAGGAGAATATGACGGATATATACCCGGATCATCTGCCGGACAATTGCTTGGGGTATAATTATTACGCTCCATATATGCCGGATAATCATACTGACAAGATCTGGCTTCATTTAATTGACAATATCTTTTTCCACTTTTATCCCATCGGCTGTAGGAAAAACCGGGGCAAGAATTAGCATCACCCTGATACGGAGTATAGGTTGGATACGGACCAGAAGAATATGTTGGCGCTAGTTTACATGGCCCGTCAATCCAACAGCCATTATCGTTTCTGTATGACTCCCTGTACTCCCCGGCGGGACATTGAACATAAAGAGATGCCGGACAGATCGGACCCGAAGGATAGGGTTGCGGTGGAGTATGTGTTTCACAAACTGCTTTTGCTTTTACAAAATCGCCTGACTGAATTGCCACAAAACATTCCGGAGATGGACCAACTGGTCTCGGTCCTGGACCTCCTGGATATGGCGGTGGTGGGTATGAAGGATAAAATGGTAACGTTCCTGGCGGAGGACCATAGCCTGGACCCGGCTGAATAAATCTTGGATCTTGTCCAGGAGGATAAGGACCTTGCGGACCGCTGGGATATTGCGAATAGTTGCCATCAGAAGGATATGGCCTATAATCGTACGGCCTATATTCATTTGAGGTAACATTCGATGACCTGTCTATATTTTGATTGTATTCCTGAAACTTTTGAATTGCTTCATCGCCTCTAAAACCTGATACTCCTTGCTTGGCTCCAAAAGCTATACACTCAGGACCATTGGCCGGGTTAGAACAGTAATTGAAACACTCGGCTTCGGATTTACAACCGCCAGGACCACCCTGTTGGCTAAAGACTTCTTGAAACTGTTCCCTTCTCTGGGCAAGATTATCTCCCTCAGATACATGCCTTCTAATATCTTCAATGATAAATCTTGCTTCTGAAGATTGATCAGCCAAACCAAGACTTTGAATCTTATCTAGAGCCCTCTTGGAACCCTCAAAACACTTGTTTCCAATGGCCTGATCAATAGAGCCCCTTTCACATTGAGAGGGATCAAAACCTATCTCCGTTCTCATTATTTCAAATATCTGGTTCCCGGCATCAAATCTATTTCTCTCATCTTCTGGAATAAAATCTCTGCAAGCTGCCGGGTTTGTCAAACAATCGTCAAAATTAACATTTTTAGCCTTATT
>CAZCYM010000094.1:0-1077 GCA_964502945.1 uncultured Candidatus Saccharibacteria bacterium | reverse complement strand
GTAAAAGACTCCATCAGTTTTAATCCCTTGTTAACTTCGACTTGACTAGCAAAACCATTCTGGACAGCAAAAGCGCCACAAGCTTTGGCAATTTCTAAATTACGGCTTGAAAATGCCTTGTCACACGTATTTCTAATCTGACCCTCCCCAACCAGCTCCCTGCCATCTGGCAAAGTAAGAATAAATTTTTTTGAATAATAGTCTCTGACTTGGTTAACCTGCTGATGAGCTGCTTCGAGTTGTTTCACCCCATCTTCTCCAAATATTTCAGAAGCAATTTGGGCACAAACTGGAGGAATACCGGTTGTTTCGGTTGGATTCAAACAAAAATTACCACAACCCTCAAGGGTGTTATCACCACATTGATATTTACCGACAGACAAAGCTTCTCTTAATTTAAGGGTAGCAGAATCTTCAAATTGGGCGGCAAGAGCTCTTTTTTCCTCGGGTATATATTTCTGAACACGGTTGTCTTTGGCTAATTTGGCACACTGCCTCAAGAGTTCCACCGGTGCTGTGTCTGGATCCATTGTTTCGCAATCTCGAAAATTAACACCCACCTCTTTAGCCGCTTGAACAATAGCACTTTTTTCTTGAATCACTGTAGCAGTTAATTTAAAATCGGCAGCTAGGGTTGGATTTTTTGTTTTAATTTTAGCAGCTAATTCATTGGCTACCCTTACTAAACATTCCTCATCTGGACAAGTTTTTATATCATCGAGTATCTTGCCCTTTACTTCGGTCAAAAAATCATCAACTTGCTTTTCCTCTTCTGGAGTGTACAAGTCGTGCTTTTTGCCTACATTGGCGCAAACATCAAGATATTGCTCTAAATTGCAAAGACTCCTGGCCTCTTCTTCGGAAGTGATAGATTGGCCAGTAGTAGAACTCAAATCTTCAATAGCCGCCTGAACTTGAGCTTCGTGATCGGCATCGGTTTGAGCTTGAGCAACAAAAGAAAACAAAAAAGCCGATGCCAATAAAACACCGACTCCGATAATACATAGGTATTTAATATCAAATTTTTTACAATAAATCAAATATATGATTATTATTGTTATAAATTAATTCAAGAGA
>CAZCYM010000093.1:0-3580 GCA_964502945.1 uncultured Candidatus Saccharibacteria bacterium | reverse complement strand
AACAAAGACACCAGTCTAATTTCTTCCAAGAATATTTAAGAGTGTGAGGGGTTACAACGCTTCCTATTGTTTTTTATCTAAATACGTGTTATAAACACAGTTATGAGGCAGGGACGTCTATAGAACTAAATATGGTAGCCCTGCCCGGCAGCACCTTAACAATGAAAGAGGAAAGAGATGCATAGACAACGATTTCTATTGTTTGGAATGGTTGCATTTCTAGTGATTGGTTTGTCGAGTATTTTGTTGTCAGCACCTAGAGAAATCAAAATATCCATTGGCAAGAAAAATGTATTTGTGGTTGAAGGGTCAAAAACTCCGGAAATTCATGTAAAGGCTGGAGAAGTTATAATTTTAACCTTTACAATTAGCAAGAGAGGAGAAGATGTTTCTCACACATTTACAGTCAATGAATTTAAGAATCAGGGCTGGGATCTTCAGTTAGTAGAGGGGAAGAAGTCATATAAACTTGTAGTTCCCGATAAACCAGGTACTTATGAATTTGCATGTATGATAAAATGCGGGGATGGGCATGATGATATGAAGGGTAAGCTGGTAATCGAATGATGAAATGGAACACACCGCGCCCTGGATATCGTATCTGGGGTTTTTTGTTCAAGTTATACCAAAACCGCTTGCCAAAAAGGAGGACCCATGGATAGAAGAGACTTCAGCAAAATAATTTTAGGAGCGTCTGGTTTAATTATTGCTGGCTGTAAGTTATCAACTGAAGGCAATAAAGACGTGTATCCATTGCGTTGGGTATCAAAAGTTCCAGAAAATAAGAAGTGGGTAATGGTAATCGATTTAGCTAAATGCGATGGCTGCAGGGACTGCACTAGGGCATGTAATAAGATGCACTTTATACCACCGATGCAAGAATGGATAAAGATAATTGAAATGCAAGATAATTCTGCCGCCGGAACATACTTTTTGCCGAAACCTTGTATGCACTGCGATAATCCTCCTTGTGTTCGGGCTTGTCCGGTTGGCGCAACTTTCAAGCAGACGGATGGCATCGTAATGATGGATCAAGATCGTTGCATCGGTTGTCGTAACTGCATTATTCAGTGTCCATACGGCGCCAGATCTTTTAACTGGACCGAGCCGCCTCATACGCCCGAAGAGCTGTCTCGACCCTATACCATGGAGCTTAATTATCCTCATCGCAAGGGGGTCGTAGAAAAATGTATTTTATGTCCTTCAATGCTATATGAGGGCCATTTACCGGCTTGCGCATCGGCCTGTATGATGGGGGCCATTTGGGTCGGTGATGAGTATGAGGATGCAGTAACAAATGGTAAGGGAGAAACCGTAAAGTATTCAGAATTAGTAGAGAGAGGTGGCGCTGAAGCGTTGATGGGAGAACTAGGCACAAAACCTCGGGTTTTGTATCTACCGCCTGCTAATCGAAAGTATGACTCTCCCAATGAAAAACGGGAAAAAGAAGGAGCAAACAAGTTAGAAGGAAAAGGGAGTGAGGACTAACATGGGTGCCACTGATTTTTTACAAAATGAACGTGAACATATTCTCTGGAAATCGATCGTAGAGAATACCTGGCGGTATTATCTTTGGCTCGGATTTCTCATTTCTACAATTCTTTGGGGAGGATATGCCTATTCAACTCAACTGCGGCATGGTTTGATTGTTACCGGATTGCGGGATCAGGTGCCATGGGGAGTATATATAACTAATTTCGTTTTCTTTATTGGTATCAGCCATGCCGGAACATTAATTTCTTCAATTCTTCGTTTGACGGGAGCCGGATGGCGTCAGCCGATTACGCGACTGGCCGAAGCTATCACTGTAGCCTCACTCTTTATAGGCGGTCTTTTGCCGCTCGTTGATATGGGACGTCCGGACCGAGTGGCTAATATTATTATTTATGGCCGGATTCAGTCCAATCTGGTTTGGGATCTGATCGGGATCAGTACTTATTTGATCGGAAGTCTGCTTTTTTTCTGGTTGCTTATGGTGCCGGATGTTGCAATTTTGCGTGACCACTTTCCCAATCCGGGGAAGATTCGCAAATGGCTATATTCTGTTTTGGCCCTAGGGTTCTATAACAAACCGGAACAGCATAAGATCTTGGATAAAGCCAATCACGTGATGACAATTATTATTCTGCCGTTGGCGGTGTCAGTCCATACGGTTGTGGCATGGCTTTTCGCGATGTCACTGCGACCGGGTTGGAATTCATCAATTTTCGGTCCCTACTTCGTAGTTGGCGCGATCTTTTCTGGGATTGCCGCATCGATTCTTGCAATGGCAGTATACCGCTGGTGCTACGGACTTCAGTCTTATATTGAGCCGCTACACTTCCGAAATCTAGGATTCTTGCTCTTAACCATGACGCTCATTTATATGTATTTTAATGTGAATGAGTATTTGACGATTGGTTACAAAATGACCGAGGTCGACAGACATTTAGTCGAAGACTTATTTACCGGCCGATTTTCACGTTTGTTCTGGGGCGTTCAGACAATTGGGGTAATTATGCCGACTTTAGTTCTGGGCCTCACCCTTGGGATAAAATATTTTCGCGAAAGATTTGTTATTCAAGGTACAGTTTTTGCCTCGGTTGGAATAATTCTTGGTGCCTGGATTAAGCGCTATGTGATTATTGTTCCGACCCTTTCAAATCCATTCCTGCCGACACAAAAGGGACTTCCACTGGAGTGGGTTAATTATCAACCCACATGGGTCGAATGGTCAGTAACTGCCGGTGCGATCGCTGCTTTTCTGTTGATCTATACTCTTATTTCCAAACTTTTCCCGATCGTATCAATTTGGGAAACCAGGGAAGCCGGGGCGGATACCGCTGCGAATGGAAAAGAATCTCTTGGCGGTAAAGTTACCAAGTCGAAGCCAATAATGCCGATTGTGACAATTCTGTTTATGCTGGGTGTTTTCGGAATGTCTTCGTTGGAAGCAGCCGAAGCAAAAAGTCCGGCACCTAAACCGACGAAAATAAGCGTTTCCTCGAAAAGTTCGGTTAACGCCTCATCTGAACCCAGAATGGAAATTGTTGCCCTTCTCTCCGATTCTCAGGGGATGGCGGTACCAGATGTACCCATTAAATTTTCCATGAAAGTTATGTTTGGCGAACTTAAGCTCGGTTCTTTCCCGACAAACGACAGGGGCGAAGCCGGGATGACTTTAAAAGATAAACGTCTTGGAAAATATCTTTTGATCGCCGTCTTTAAGGGCGATGAAGATTATATGCCGGCTGAAACGACGGTAGAAGTTGATTTTGGTAATCGTCTGGATCCGGCTCTGCCTACTGAAGGTGTCTTGATCGGTTCAGGGCCCGTGCTGGTTGTGGCTCTGCCTTTTCTGGCATTCTATGGGACCTGCTGGGTTGTCTTTTTCTACTGCCTGGTTTGGTTAGTTATCATAAAAATGCGTAATTGCAAAAGCGACTGATAAAAGTCGCTTTTTTATTTAATTTAGCCGGATTTATAAGTTATGCATCCAGGCGGTTTCAAAAAGTGCATTATGCTGCGGATTTTTTATATTTCAAGCACTAGTGTCCGGTTTAATTTTCCTTAACATGGAAAAAACCCTTACGGTAAGCGA
>CAZCYM010000092.1:0-3615 GCA_964502945.1 uncultured Candidatus Saccharibacteria bacterium | reverse complement strand
TGCCAGAGAAGGGGGGAAATTTCCTGGAAATTGCCAAGGACAAGATGCTTGTGAGGCCTATTGTGGAGATCCTCGTCACTTTGTCGAATGTGCTGATTTTGGTGAAAAAGCCGGGATTATGACTAAGGAAGAGACAGATATGATGCGGAAAATAGCCCGCTCTGGTCTTACCAAGTTTCCTGGCAACTGCAAGAATAAAGAATCCTGTGATGCTTATTGCAAAGTAGATGAACATTTTGATGAATGTATCGATTTTGCTGAAAAGGCAGGTATGGTTTCTAAAGAAGAAGTGGAGTTTGCCAGAAAAACACATGGAAAAACCCCGGGGGATTGTGCTCGTAGCGCAACTTCGGCTGAAGAAGGCAGAAAGGCTTGCTCGGCCTTTTGTGCCAAAACTGAAAATCAATCTGTTTGTATGGATTTTGCCGTTCAAATGGGTTTAATTACCGCCGAAGATGCTAAAGAACTAAGTGGCGGCGGTTCATTAGAAGATTTTAATGCTTGTCTGCCGTATATTAACGAAGAAATGTTTAAGTGTTTTGATGTTTTAGGCAAAGATACTTTTGAGAAAATGAAGGCCGGCCAGGTTCCAGATAATCCCAGCGATCTTAAAGTTATGCTCAAAAACATGAAAGAAGTAAGAGTATGTTTGAATCGCAATACCGATGACGTCTTTGGAAACTTAGCTAAAGATTTTCCAGACGCTAATGTTTGTCTGGAAAAAGCAATTGGACCGAATCCCATTGAAATAATAAAATCTGGGAGAATTTCTTGCCGGGAATTTCCGGCAATGCAAGAAAAAATCAAAGCTTGTTTTAATGGACTCGTTGAATCCCAACTGGATCAGTGCCTAAGTTTGTCTTGCGCCGATGTTACTGCTTGTTTCAACAAGCTAGGCGGTGGAAATAAAAAATCGGACAAATCGGAGCTTGACCCAACGGTTGTAAAAAGAGTAGAAGATAAAGTAAATTCGTGCGTTTATGATCAGATTGGCGGCTGTCTGGCTAGAGATTGTAGTGAAGTAACGGCCTGTTTGGCTAAATTTCAAACAGAAGGCGGCAAGGACAAAAAAGAAGGTGAGTCTAAATTAGATCCGGATCTTGAGGCAAAGATCACTGCAAAAATAACAGGCTGTGTTAAGGCTGGGGTGGGTGAAGACAATTCTGGCGGTGGCGAATCTATGCCCCAAGGCGGGCCCGAATCATTTCCACAACAATCAAAGATACCTGAATACAAAGCTCCGGAATATCCTCCTCAAGCTCCAGCCGGGTCGCCCTATGAGATTCCAGTAACATCAGAGCTTTGTGCAAATTTTTCCTCTACTCCCGCCTGTTCTTACGTTGGCTCGCCGGATTCCCAAAATTATCAGCTTTGTAAAAAGTGTTATCCGGATAGGTGATTGGACTTGACTTTTCGGCCTGACTAAACATTGACAAAAAGAAATTTTGGGTGTATCATTAAATACAAGGTATGATCTCTATTTACTTTTACTATTAAAGTATTAAAATTAATAAAAAACACGAATATGAATAAAAAACAAATTTTTGGGGTCAGTTCGTTGGCCGTGGCAGTCGTTTTATTTTCAAGCCTGTTTGTTGTGGTTTCGGCCCTAGCTAACCACTCATGGGGCTTGTATCATTGGGGTCGTGTAGCTAATCCTTTTAATTTGAAGCTTGGCGATAATGTTTCTTCTGCTTGGGACAGTTATTTAGCCACATCTTCAAGCGATTGGAGCCTATCAAGTGTTTTGGATACTGTGGTAGTTTTTGGCAGCACTAATCCAAAAACATGCAAACCGGTCGCTGGTCGCGTAGAAGTTTGCAGTAATAGGTATGGAAGAAACGGTTGGCTTGGCATAGCCAGCATTTGGATAAACAGCTCTGGACACATTACTCAAGGGACAGCCAAGATGAACGATACCTATTTTAATACCTCGTTCTACAATACTCCTGCTTGGAAAAATTTAGTTCTATGTCAGGAAATAGGGCACACATTTGGTCTCGATCATCAGGATGAAGATTTTAATAATCCATCATTGGGTACATGTATGGATTACTCGAGCGATCCAACATTGAACCAGCATCCCAGTCAGCACGACTATGAGCAACTTGAAGCTATATATAGCAACCACCTTGATTCAAGCAATACAGCAAGTCAGACAGTTTTTTCTAAGCTGGGGAAACTTATTGGGGCCGGCGTAAAGGAAGTGAATGCTGAAGAAAATGAAGAGTGGGGCAAGGCAATTCGTAAATCTCACGATAAGAAAAACTCGCTTTACGAAAAGGATCTCGGTAATGGAGAGAAGATTTATACCTTTGTTATCTGGGCAGGTTCTAGCTACAGATAAAAACAAGTTAGTTAAATCAAAAACCCGCAATTAGCGGGTTTTTGATTGGTATAAAAACAGCTCCCTAGGAGGAGCTATCAGAGTAGATTTAAGAATGTTTTCGATGGGTTAATCTTTGATATATGATTCAGCCAGATAGAGTCTCGGTATCTTTAGTCTTTTTGCCTGCCCATGTTCCCAATTTGCGCCGAATGAAGTTTCCCATTTGGGTAGAAAACATAATAAGCTGATGACTTTTGTTTCGAGTATTGGCCGATAGAACTCTTCAAGCAGGCGCAATTCATGCTGCGTGGGGTCCGATTTAAAAATTCTCCCTATATCATCTTCGAATGGCATTTGGTCAAAAACTATTAAGCCATCAGCTGATACCCGTTGAATGGCTCTTGAGAAAATTGCCAGGTTTTCTGTTCGTGAACTTTTGCCACCGGTTGAAATAGGTCCAGATAGCATAGCAATTGGTTTTGGTTCAAAATCAGTGCACATATCTTCCAAAATATCCCAAGCTACCAAAAGCAAGTCTTTATAATCTCGCGATTCCTTTATGGCCAGCATTCTTTCCTTGGTATAGTATTTCAGCACTTATTGCCCCTTTGTGAACGAGCTCACACGAATGCCACGTTATAGTATTGATGAATTAAAAAAGCAATGCATGCCTTACATTTATTTGCTATTTGTAGGATTTGGTGATAGAATATTGAGACTATAAAAGAAAAGAGAGAAGGGTTAATGCCATCTACCTTCGTCTTGCCCATGGGCGGACTTCGGCGAGATGGCATATTTACAGCCAATCGCTTCGCTCTTGGGTAAATATGCCACAAGATAATTTATTAAGGATGAAGTGTACGATTTGTAAGCAAGCTAATTACTACACCTCAAAAAACAAGAAGAAGGTGGAGAGGAAGCTTGAGTTTAAGAAATTTTGTAAATGGTGCAAGAAGGGGACTCCTCACAAAGAAGCTCGAATGACGGGCTAGAATCTCTGCGACTAAAAATGCGAAGCCCCGAAAATGTAGGGGCTTTTCGCATTTTTAGTTGCAATGATTCTAGGATAAGGTTGTATTTATTTTAAGTTGAAATAAGTTATTGAAAACAGTAAAATTTAATGGGAGTGGTCGTTCTGACCCTCTCAAAGGGGGATTCGTTCAGTGGTAGGACGGGCGTCCCTGCCTGCCGGCAGGCAGGTCCAAAACATAAAAATTTGGGAGTGTCGTCTAATGGTAGGACTCTTCTCTCCAAAAGAAGGTATCCCCGTTCGAGTCGGGGCACTC
>CAZCYM010000091.1:0-3646 GCA_964502945.1 uncultured Candidatus Saccharibacteria bacterium | reverse complement strand
GTTCTGTAATTCATCAACTATGTCTCTTGATGTGACTGTCGTGTGTATGTTGGTAGTTAATATCTCTCTGCCCTTTTTGTTAGAAATGGACAGCAACACTGTAACCCTTGCCGATTTGTTGTCAGAAGGAGTAGTAGAGCCGGATATGCAAAATCTTAAACTATTAAAGACCACGTCGTCCGAACTAAGGATATGGATAATTCCGCCAGTAGTTCTTTCAACGACTCCACCATTTAAGCTATAGGTGACCATTCCTTCGATAGGATGGATGATGGTTAGAGTATTAAGAGCGGAATCGGTCGTACAGTTATTATTTTGATCAGAAATATTACTGACTCTTATTTCTTTAGCCATGAGCTCAAGGACGGCAAGAACGTTTTCTTGAATAGCCTGAGCCGAGAAAGCTCTTCTTTCTACATTCATGGCCTGAACCAAAAGACCAGCTACGATTAAGGCCACAACAGAAAAAACAAATATGCTCGTAATCGCCTCGACGATACTAAAACCTTTTTGGTTGTTGTTTTGCATTTTTCGTTTTACGCTTTAATTTTTATTACCTCCAGTTAAAAAGATGGGATTCGACTTGAATTGTTTTGGGTCCGCTTCTTTCAAGCCAGGTAACCTCGGCTATTATTCTTAGCTCACAGTTACATCCTGCGGGATCTATTTTAGTAATGAGTATTCTTCTCTGAAAAGTTGTATCTATCCCGCTTGAGTAATTGTATAAACCAGTCGGAGTTACTTTTAAGGGAGGGTTTCCGCTCTCCGGTAATAAAGCATCTGAGCTCCACTCTAGTCGGTAAATGCCATCCGATAGACCAGTATCAAAGGGTTGATTGTTAAACCAGTTAGCATCGCGCATCGCCCGGACAACCTCGGTGCCTTCCTGGGCTAAATTCGAAGCAATCAAACTGTTTCTGATAGAGTAAGAGAAGGCATTACCGGTAAAAACAATGGCCAGAGAAGGAACGATGCCAAAAACTAAAACAAGAATAGCGACAAGCGCTTCTACAAGAGTTGTTCCTCTCTCATTAATATTAAGATTTGATATCATGGCCGACTTTTAACAAGCAATATCAGGACATTCGCTAGTCCTCGACTCAATCTTTCCAAAAGCGTAAACACAAACATATATACAATCAGTCGAAGGACAGGCAGCTCCTCCTTTTCTTTTTAGAATTATTTCGGATTCACTTGCACCCAGACCAACTGGACAGCTACTATTATTTATAGAAATCCGCCCATCAGGAGACTCAAAATAAACATCTCTGAATTGGCCACCGCTTAAATCTAGCGCTAGCCGAGAATCGAGAATGCGAGTAAAAAAAATGGGGGTATTGCTACCACTAGTATAGGTTTTAGTCCCCGGACAATTCCCTGTATTATTAAGGCGGCCAGCGTATAAAAAGTAACTATTGACAGTAGTACTAAAATGACTAAGACCATAACCGCAGCGATAACTATAGGCACCAGTGGTAGGATCCTTGAATTGTTTTGAGGCCAAGGCGTTCGCCTGAACCATTCGGATATCAGACATAAGTATTTGGCTTGCTTCGGTCAAGTTTGGTTTTGCCCGAATAATACTTATTAGTAAACTCACCGTCATAAAGATAGTAACAGAAAAAACTGTTAGAACTTCGATGAGGGTAAACCCAGAACTAGGAGACCTTGAGTATGTAGAAAATAAAGACCGCTTAATCATGGCTATTCTAGTTTTACTAAAATTCTATCGCCAGAATTTATGGGAATAGAATGTATTTTACCAATATCAATTCTGACTAAATTAAGAAAAAGCGTTGCAGTTTTAGAAGTTTTATTTGCCAAATAACCATTGAAGGTTATTATATGAAGCTCATGGCTCTTTTTATCTATCTCATATTTGAAATTAATATTACCGGCCACGGAAGAAGCATCTAGGGCATCGAGAACGGTCATGCCTGGAACAACCTCTCCTTCAAAAGCTCGCCTAGTGCCGCTATCATCAACTTCCAAGTAGGCAATCCGATGGTTAGGTGACCAAAATACTTCAGAATCAAAAGTATATACAAGTATAAATGTAAATATCAAAACAACAACCAATAACACACTATCAAATATGTTTTTTTTAAAATATCGGATTAAAGTATTCGCCATATTTTTTGAGAATAATTAATAAAATAGCGGCAGCGCCCATAAAAGTACCGAAAGGCAAGGGAGTTTTTAAGTTGGCTTTTTTAGTAATCAATAATCCCATACCCCATAAAGCTCCGGCCCAGGTAGCAATCAATACCGACCAAACAGCTAAAGGAAAACCGAGAACAAAACCCATAAAACCAGCTAGTTTAACATCACCAAAACCCATCCACTTACCTCGAGATACTATAAATATTATACAAAAAAAACTAGCTAAGGCCAAACCCGTTAATATCTCCTCAAAAAACTCGCCACTACTAGCTAGTTTATACATAAGGGCTACCAGAAAACCAATTCCAATAATCCTATCCGGTAAAATATAATACAGATAATCGAAAAACGAGAGAATTAAAAAAATAAAAATAATTCCAAGCCAGTAAAAACTTTCTACATCTAAGCATGGCCCGTTAAGCCAGCAATAAGGAACAAAGGAGAATAGAGTGGCAAGTTCTATTATTAAATACAAGAATGATATTTTTTGACCACAATAACGGCATTTACCCTTTAGTAACAGAAAGCTAAAAATTGGAAATAAATCATACCATTTAAGACGAACAAGGCATTTGCGACACTCAGAACGACCAAATAAGACACCTCGGCCATCGGGACGAAAAATAATAACACTCAAAAAACTACAAAATACAAGCCCGAGAATAGAAACAAACATTAGATGAATATAATTCATTGTTATCTTAACTATAACAAAATTCCCCCGAGAGGGGGAATTTTGGTCTTAGGATAAAGACTATTGAGTCTGGCCCACATCATATTCACAATTGCTGTTAGTAAGATCAGAATCGGGACACGTCTCTCCGGCAGCCGTAGCATCAACTCTTGTACCTCCAGTTGCTGGCCAAACAGTTGAGTTGAAATCTATATCAGCGCTATGAGCCGTTGACCTTCTCTCGAGTTCAGCCCAAACATGGAATCGAATCGGACTAGTACCCGCGGCTGAAGGATCCCAAGCATAACCGTAACAGCCACCACCATCATAAATCAAATCGACACAAGTGGCTGCATTGAGAGGATCTACTGGTGTCAAGGTTAGATATCTACCGGTTGTTACTAGATCCACGTTGAGGTTAGTAGTATTCGAGTATCTACCATTGTCATCAAAGAAGAGCTCGAGAGCAGAACGAACTTGGTTAATATCTGCGACTCTTTTAGCGTCCCTAGCTTTTTGACGAGCAGCACCCAACTGAAGCAATATTAGGGTGGCTAAAACACCTATGATAGCGATGACAACGAGTAACTCGACCAAGGTAAAACCCTTTGAGGAATTTTTTCTTAACATTTTTATGATCGACACTTTTTACTAGTTACTAGTTACTAGTTACTAGTTACTAGTTACAAACTAGAAACCAGAAGCTAGAGACTGGAAACTTAATTAGATTAGGTACTTAACTATTAATTATAAACCTAAGTGATAGTGGGTATACCCACAGAAAGGTGCTAAAATTAAGGATAACTGGTC